>JANYEA010000052.1 GCA_025363385.1 Bacteroidota bacterium
GAGAAGTGAGGAGTGAGGAGTGAGGAAAAGTATGATTTAAAAAAAAGGTTTCCCCTCCATCGCATGCGATGAAGGGGACGCCGATTCCGCGACCGCGGAATACGGCTGGGGTGGTTGATGATTTTTAGATTAGTTAATTCTTCTTCCAAGCCCACTTCCACATTTCCTTCCAGGTAATTTTCTTGCCATACATTAAAATACCCGTGCGATATATTTTCGCTGCAACCCAGGTAGTGCCTAGGAATCCTGCGATTAGTAAAACCATACTAAGTATCAATTGAAAATAAGTAACCCCTTCAGGAACGCCATATGCAACCCTGGCCATCATTACAATGGGTGATGTGAGTGGGAACAAACTTCCAAATATAGCAAGACCACTATTGGGATCATTCACTGCTTTCATCATAATAACAATAGCAAAAATGATGGGCATTGTAATGGGTAATAACAAACTTTGTGCATCTTGTGGATCTTCATTCACTGCACTTCCCACAGCAGCAAATAGTGATGAATACAAGAGGTAACCTCCCATAAAATAGAAGATAAAACATCCGATAATAAACGGAAAGTTGATGGTATTCAAACCACTCATGGCACCATTTAATGCACCACTATCTTTAACAGCTTGTGCAGCTTGCATACCTGCTGGTTGAATGGGCTGTCCTTGCATAGATTGAACCAATGATGGGAATAGCATTGCTATGGCAAATTGTAATCCAAATACCAGCACGATCCATATTAAAAATTGAATCAGGCCCACAGCACCGATCCCGAAAATTTTACCCATCATTAATTGGAAGGGTTTCACACTGCTAATGATAACTTCGGCAATTCTACTTACTTTTTCTTCCATTACACCGCGCATAACCATAGTGCCATAAATAAATAGAATAATATAGATCATAAAACCAGAGATCATACCAACTGCATAACTTACACCCACTTTGGTATCGTTTTCAGTTTTACCTGTTGCAGATGAAAACTGGATATATTCTTTTTCTTTTTGTAAGCTATCCAATTGGGCTTTGGTAATATTAAAAGCCATAAGCCTTTTTTCTTCTAAAGCTTTGTTGATATGACTTTGTATTTTTTCGCGAGTCATAATCCCTACAGACTTCGCTGAACGAAATTGTAAAGAGTCTTTGCCTTCTAATGTAAAAGTATTTGGAACATACAAGATTGCCTGATAGGTATTATTGAGCATTGCTTTTTGTAAATCGGCAGTATCTTTTTGAACAAATTCAAAAATTACTTCATTACCCTTTGATTCAATTTTGCCATTAAAAACATTGGCATTATCGGCAACTGCGATCTTAAAATTATCGGTTGTTTTAACCGAAAAGTATATGATCATAGCATAGAATCCAAATATGATCAAGGGTAAGCCAATGGTAGATAGGAGGAAGGTTTTTTTCTGTACACGGGTAAGAAATTCTCTTCGTGCTACTAATAATATTTTGTTCATAGAATTAAATTAGTCGTTGGTGGGTTGAAATGCGCGAGTAGTAGCTTTTGTGCCTTCTACAAGGTTTATGAAAATATCGTTCAGTGATGGTAAAACTTCATTGAACGATTCGATCGTTAAATTTTGTTGAATAAAATATTTCAAGACATCGTTACTATTTTTTCCTTCATTAATTTTTACGGTAAGTAGATTGGCGGTTTGGTCAACCACTTGAAAAGCTTCACAGGTAATTAATGCAGGCATTTCATGAACTTTAATGCTATAAATATTTTCTTTGAAGTCTTGTTTAATACCAGCAACAGTACCATCCAGGATTTTCTTTCCTAGGTTCACCAGCACAATGTGGTCGCAAATTTCTTCTACCTGTTCCATACGGTGGGTACTAAAAATAACGGTACAGCCTCTTTGAGCCAATCCATAAATTTCATCTTTGATCAAATTGGCATTCACCGGGTCTAATCCACTGAAAGGTTCATCCAGAATAATCAGTTTAGGCTCGTGCAATACAGTAATTACAAATTGTAATTTCTGGCTCATCCCTTTACTAAGGTCTTCTACTTTTTTATTCCACCAGCTTTCCATTTCCAGTCTTTTAAACCAGAATTTAATTTTTTCTAAAGCCTCAGATTTACTTAGTCCTTTTAGTTGTGCTAGGTAAAGAGCCTGATCACCAATTTTCATTTTTTTGTAAAGGCCACGTTCTTCTGGCATGTAACCAATCTTGATGATATCATTGATGGGGTCGAACGTAGTTCCGTCCAAGATAATTTCACCCTGATCAGGATAAAAAATTCCAGTGATCATTCGAAGCAAAGTTGTTTTACCAGCCCCATTAGGGCCAAGTAAGCCAAATATGCTTCCTTTTTCGATAGAGAAACTAATATCATCTACAGCTTTTTGCGTAGCATAATATTTTTTTAAATTTTTCAGTTCCAGAATTTTACTCATAGTATGTTGGTTTCAAAAAGTAGAATAAGTTGTATCAGCTGTTAAATTAAGAAAAACTATTACGTAAGTAGCACCATTTGAATAAATATTACAGTTTGGGATTTTATATGCAGTAATTTTGCGGAAAATAATGTCCCCCAAATGATTTTGGTAAAAAAAGTATTCATTTCCCTAAGTTTTGTTGCATGCTGGTTATTAATAAGTAGCTGGGGTTTTTTGGTACACAAAACTGTGCAACAGTTGGCTATCTATGAGTTGCCAAAAACTATTCGCCCATTTTTCTATCAGCATAAAGACAAGTTGGTGTACGATGCGCCAAGGCCAGATATTCGCCGCAA
Source organism: Bacteroidota bacterium (assembly GCA_025363385.1). Taxonomy (GTDB): domain Bacteria; phylum Bacteroidota; class Bacteroidia; order Chitinophagales; family Chitinophagaceae; genus Sediminibacterium. Next base: position 2,752 of record JANYEA010000052.1, read on the forward strand.
TAAGGATAGTACAGAGGCAACGAAGCATTTTATCGATCTGGAAATGTTTGGTGCCAATGCAGCGAATGATATGCCAATGGATTGGAATGAGGCAGTTAAAAAATATACAAAAGATAGTTTATTGAAATACGGTTATGTGCCATACTATGTAATATATATAAAAGGAAAATTAACCGAAGCGTTTAAGGCGCAGAATAAAGACAGTATTCTTTTTTATGCATCCGATTTAGGTCATTATATTTCAGATGCCAATGTTCCACTGCATACTACCGAAAATTATGATGGTCAGCTAACCAACCAAAAAGGGATTCATAGTTTATGGGAATCGATGATCCCTGAAATTGAGATCACACATTATTATTTGTATTCAAAGCACAAAGCAACTTATTTAAAACAACCAGAACAAGCCATCTGGGCAGCGGTTAGAACAGCTGCAGCTTTGGTGCCTGAAATGTTGGCAAAGGAAAAAGAACTAAGTCTTCAATTTACCGATGCACAAAAATATCGAGTACAAATAAGGAGAGGAAAAGAATACAAATCATATACGAGTGATTTTGCAAAAGCCTATTCGATTTCCTTAAAAAGTTCCATCAATGATCAATTACTATCATCAGCGAATTTAATAGCCGATTTTTATTATACAGCTTGGGTAGATGCTGGAAAACCCAATTTGGATGAATTGCACAAAACATTGAATCATACTGATCGAAAAGCAATGAAGCAGGAACAAAAAATATTCAAGAAAAATGCATTAATTAGTTCAGATATATTGATCGCTAAAAAATCTTCCACCACAGAATCGTTTTAATTATCTAATTAATTGTGCGCAGAATTGCGCGCATTTTTCGCCATCCATGGCAGCGCTTACAATACCGCCCGCATAACCTGCACCTTCACCGCAGGGATACAGATTTTTAATTTGTGGATGAGCCAAAGTATTCAGGTCTCTGGGTATTCTTACAGGAGATGAGGTTCTACTTTCTGTTGCTACCACCACCGCTTCGTTGGTTAAATAGCCATGCATTTTTTTACCAAATGCTTTAAATCCACCTTGTAAACGAGTATAAATGAATGAGGGTAAGACCTCTGATAAATTGGTTGTATGTATGCCAGGTAAATAACTATTTTCTGGAAGGTTAGCAGAGGTTTTTTGGTTGGTAAAATCTACCATGCGTTGGGCAGGAGCAACCAGTTTTCCACCACCTGCAATAAAGCAAGCTTGTTCAATGGCTGATTGGAAATGCATGAGTAGTAAAGGATTTTTTTCATCCTGTAATTTGGTAGATGTAGGGTCATTTTTTTTGAAATAATTTAGGGCATCATTCAAAGCAACTTGCACCACCATTCCACTATTTGCGAAAGGATTATTTCTTTTGCTTGGGCTCCAGCCATTTACCACTAATTCTCCAGGGCTGGTAGCAGCTGGTGCAATGATGCCACCCGGGCACATACAAAAACTAAATACACCACGCTCATTCACTTGTTCTACTAGTCCGTAACTGGCAGGGGGAAGATTTTCGTCACGTAAGGTGCAGTGGTATTGAATACTATCGATCAGTGATTGGGGATGTTCGATCCGAACACCGAGTGCAAAAGGCTTTGCTTCAATCAGTATATTTTTTTGCGCTAACAGTTCAAAGATATCGCGAGCAGAATGCCCTGTTGCAAGGATCACCGCATCTGTATCAAATTGATTGCCGTCGGCAGTTTCCACAGATTTTATTATATCATTTTCAATCTTGAAATTGGTTACTTTTTTTTCAAAAAGAAATACACCTCCACAATCCAGAATCTGTTTTCGAATAGCAGTAATGATATGCGGGAGTTTATTGGTACCGATATGCGGATGTGCTTCGTAAAGCACATTTTCTTCTGCACCAAATTGGTATAGAATAGAAAGAATTCGATTAATATCGCCGCGTTTAGAACTACGCGTGTAAAGTTTTCCATCGCTATAAGTTCCAGCACCGCCCTCGCCAAAACAATAATTGCTTTCAGAATTCACGATACCTTCTTTATTAAGTGCTGCTAAATCTCTTCTGCGTGCCCGCACGTCTTTACCTCTTTCAAGAATAATGGGTTGAATGCCCTGTTCAATTAATTGGAGTGCCGCAAAAAGTCCGGCAGGTCCTGCACCTACAATGACCACTTTTTTAAGAGCTTGTGATACATCGCGAAAATCAATTGGTTTAACCGGGCGTTCAATAAAGGGTTCGTCAATAAATGCTTTTATGTTTAGGTTGATCCAAACTTGCTTGCTGCTTCTGGCATCAATGGATTCTTTATTCCGATAAAATCCGGTTACTTTTTCAATAGCTATCCCTAAACTTTTAGCGATATAGTTATTGATCGTTTGGGCATCTTTTGCTTCCGATGGGGTAAGCTTAAGGTTAATATCTTTTTGCATAGAATAACTGTTAGGTGTTTATCCTAAAAAAGTAATGCTAAATTAAAATGGAAGGTCATCCACCGCATCGAGTGTAGGTGGCATGTCATGATAGTTAGTGTTCTCAGAAGGAGTGGCGTCTTGTCCCATTTTCACGGTCTCCATTCTCCAGGCATCAAGATTAGTGATGTAGTTTTCTTTTCCCTCTTTCACCCATTTTGTTCCTTTAATATTGAATTGCACTTTTACATCATCACCAATATTAAAACGGTCTATCATGGCAGTTTTGTCTTGCACGCACTGAAACTTTACATAATTGGTAATAGTTCTTCCATTGATGTCTTCCGACTTCTCAATCACGAACTCTCTGGTTTTAAAAGTTTCAGTTCTCTGCACGATATCGAATCGGGCTACTAATTTTCCTGTTATTTCGTACGACATGTCTACTTTTTTTTAATCGGGCAAAACTAAGCTTAAAATCAACTAAAAATTGCCCAATCTATCCACTGATAATTTGTACCTTCCTCAGGTAACCTTTCTTTATGTGTTTTAGAAAAAATATCGTAATTCCACTTTCTTTGATACTGATATTGTCTTGTAAGCAATTGCCACAAAAATCTGTGGTGCAATATCAAGGTTTTCAGATCAGTAAACAAGTACCTGTAGATTCAGCCTTCATTCGTTTTTTAGTACCTTATGGAAATCAGCTAAAATCTTCCATGGGTAAAGTGATAGGTCGCTCAGAGAATGGTTTATATAAAAAGCAGCCCGAATCTGAAATTGGAAATTTTATGGCCGATGCCGTGAAAGATATGTCGGAGAAAAAATACGGTAAAAAAGTTGATGCTGCTTTTGTGAATTATGGCGGAGTGCGATCTTATATAGCAAAGGGTGATGTAACTGTGGGTCAGATTTTTGAGTTAATGCCTTTCGACAACTTGGTAATCATTCAAGAAATAAGGGGAGCTGTTTTGCAACAATTTCTAGATGTTACTGCTTTAGACGGGGGATGGCCATTGAGTGGATTAACTATGGAGATCAAAAATAAAAAGGCATCACATATTTTAATAGGGGGTAAGCCAATAGATAGAGATGTTGTTTATAGTATTGCCAATTCTGATTATGTGGCAAATGGAGGAAGTAATTGTAGTATGTTAAAAGGGATCAAGCAGGAGAATAAAGGGTATTTGCTGCGCGATGCATTAATAGATTATGCCATTTCCAGAACAGAAAAGGGTAAATCAATTGATTCAAATCTTGAAAATAGGGTGGTAAATGCAAACGAATAGAAGAAAGTTCATAGAGCAAACTGCTGCGGCTGGGTTAGGGCTTGCAACGGCTTCTTTGATGCCGCAGAAAGTGGCAGCTTTCAAAAAAGCATCACAATTCACCATATTACATACCAATGATGTGCATAGCAGATTAGATCCTTTTCCAATGGATGGCAGCAGAAATCAGGGATTGGGTGGTGTTGCTGCCAGGGCATCATTAATAACTGGGATCAGAAAAGAGAAAGAACATGTATTATTATTAGATGCTGGCGATATTTTTCAAGGCACCCCTTATTTTAATATGTATAAAGGTGAGCCAGAAATAAAAGCTATGTCGATGATGGGATATGATGCTGCCACGATGGGTAATCACGATTTTGATGCGGGCATTGAAAATTTTGCGAATCAATTACTGCATGCCAGCTTTCCCATTGTAATTTGTAATTACGATTTTAATGGAACAGCACTTGAGCAAAAAACAATTCCATATCAGATTTTTAAAAAAGGGAATACTAAAATTGGAGTGTTCGGAATTGGCATTGAATTGCAAGGTTTAGTTCCTGAAAATTTGTACGAAAAAACAGTGTATCAGGACCCTATTATTATGGCAAATAGAACAGCAGAAATTTTAAAAAAAGAAGGATGCAACATGATAATTTGTTTGTCTCACTTAGGAGACAAGTACGAAGATTCGAAAGTAAGTGACGAAATATTGTCAAAAGAAAGCTACGATATTGATTTAATTATTGGTGGACACACGCATCGCTTCTTTGAAACACCGAGAAAATATCAAAATAAAAGACAAAATGAAGTGCTCGTAAATCAGGTGGGTTGGGCTGGAATTCAACTAGGTCAATTAGATTATAATATTTCATCATATAATACTTCTAAAACACCTAGTTCGAAAAGTATTTTCATAGTGAATAAAACAACGAAATAAAAAATTTTTTTTTCAACATAAAGTGTACATATTGCAGCCCCTTAATGAATTATTTAAGTTTTCCACATTTGAAATAAAATGGATAACTTGTTGAAAAGAAAATGTGATCAGGGAGAAACAAATTAGAATAGTATAACTCATTATATAAGTTGATTTTTGTATGGCTAAGAACGCTGAATTAATCTGGAGCAACTGCTTAAAAATTATTAAAGACATTGTAGAGTGGCAGCATTACAAAACTTGGTTTGAACCAATCACTCCTGTAGAACTTAAAGTAAACATTTTATTGATTCAAGTTCCGAGTCAATTTTTCTACGAATACTTAGAAGAGCATTACGTAAATCTTTTAGCGAAAACTTTAAAGCGTGAATTAGGAAAAGAAGCAAGATTAGAATATCGTATCATGGTTGACAGTGGAAATACAAATGGTCGTAATGGATCTATGGATATTCCTGCCAGCAATATGAAAACATACAATAACAATGAAATGAATTTTCCATTGGTTATTGATAATCCTGTTAAGAATCCATTTGTGATTCCAGGGTTAAAGAAAATGCAGATCGATCCTCAGTTGAATCATATGTATACATTCGATTCTTTTATAGAAGGAGATTGTAACAGGGTAGCGCGCAGGGCCGGAAAAACAGTGGCAGAGAAGCCGGGAGGCAATTCTTTTAATCCATTAGTGATTTATGGTGGGGTAGGACTTGGAAAAACACATTTGGCACAATCCATAGGAAATGAAGTGAAACGCATTCACCCTGGAAAAGTGGTTTTATATGTAAGCAGTGAGAAGTTTATCAATCAATTTCAGGATCATAGTCGCAATAATGCCATTAACGACTTTATACATTTTTATCAATTAATCGATGTATTAATTATTGATGATGTACAGTTCTTTAGTAGGGCTGAAAAAAGTCAGGATGCTTTTTTTGCCATCTTCAATCACTTGCATCAGAGTGGAAAGCAATTAGTATTAACTTCTGATAAGCCGCCAAAAGATTTGGATGGCATGCAGGAGCGTTTATTGAGCAGGTTCCGTTGGGGTTTAAGTGCTGATTTGCAAATTCCAGATTACGAAACCAGGATTGAGATTTTAGAGAAGAAGATGAAGAATGATGGTTTGGATATGCCGAAGGAAGTAGTAAAATATGTAGCCTATAATATCAACACCAATGTTCGTGAATTAGAAGGTGCATTAATTTCTTTATTAGCACAATCTTCTTTGAATAAGAAAGATATAGATGTAGAGTTAGCGAAGAAAGTGTTGCGCAATTTCGTGAAAACGAGCAGCAAAGAAATTACCATCGATGCTATTCAGAAAATGGTATGCGAGTATTTTGATGTTCCTTATGATCGATTATTGCATAAAACAAGAAAGCGTGAGATAGTGCAGGCTCGTCAGATTACCATGTACCTGGCTAAGGCATTCACCAAAAACTCGCTAAAAACGATTGGGGAGCACTTTGGTGGCCGCGATCATACTACGGTGATACATTCTTGTCAGACGGTGAAGGATCTCATGGATACAGACAGTATCTTCCGTGAGAATGTGATGGAGTTAACACAGAAAGTGCAATTAGCGGCTATGTAAAGCTTTTAGCGGTATAAATGATTGATCCCGAACTAGTGAAGACTGGTTCGGGATTTTTATTTTTATATTTTATGCATCCTTTTTTGGCAATTAGAACGCCGCTCCCTATTTTTGCAACCCTCTCTGAAAAGAGCAAGGACGGTGAGGTGGATGAGCGGCTGAAATCAGTAGTTTGCTAAACTGCCGTACGGGTTACTCTGTACCGCGGGTTCGAATCCCGCCCTCACCGCTCAAATGTTTTCAAGAGGGAATCGGCATTAAACCATTCAATCGGGAAGTAGCGCAGGCCGGTAGCGCACCTGGTTTGGGACCAGGGGGTCGCAGGTTCGAATCCTGTCTTCCCGACTCAAAAGAGCACTAAGAAATTGGTGCTCTTTTTTTTGTGGCTAATACACTGTGGATAAGCATTGCAGTGAATTGGTCACTTAGGAAATTCACTACTTTTTTAAAATCAATCAACTAGTTTTCTAATTACAGTTAGTGCCAATTGTGACCCTTTCATTCAAAATTGGGTATCAAATGGGTATCAAAAAATCAAAAGGAACTGTTTCCTTAGAAAACTACAGAGGAAGAGTTCGTCTTAGGTGGCGTTATCAATCAAAAAGATATTCGCTTAACCTTTTTATTTACAACAAACAAAATTTACTTAAAGCCAAAAAAACTGCTCTTGAAATAGAGCAAGACATGGTGAACAATCAGTTTGATTTTCTGCTATCAAAGTATAAAGGAAAGCAATCAATTCCAGTTTCTACAGAGAAGTGTCTAGTCCTGAAATAGCTTGTCAAAAAACTATTCAGAATGGCAGTAAAAGTGCAAAAAAAACCTAAACAAAGTCCCAAAAGTAGCCAACCCTATAAGCGGAGAAGCGAGTTAGAGATGTTTGACATCATCAAGGAGATACATGAGCAAGGCCTTCCTAAAAAAGCTGCTTGTGTTAAATATGGTCTTAATAGAAATACCTTAAAGCGTTTCATTTTAAAGGAATCGACAAAGGATATAGTTGGTAATCATTCATTAGATTTATTGTCTACTATGAATGAAAATCAGCAGCATTTAGCCTTGACTAAAAAGATTAAAGAACTCTCTTCAGCACTCGAAAAATCAGAGCTAAAAGTTGTCACACTTGAGACTATGATTAAAGTTGCTGAAGATGATCTTAAAATCAAGATCAGAAAAAAGTCTGGTACCAAACAGTCAAAAGAGTAAGGCAAAAAAATCCAAAATCTACATTGGAAAATATTTGCGCACTGTTTGGTGTGACAAGACAGGCATTTTATGATGCACAAAAGCAAGAACAAAATATTACGATAGCGCAAATGATTGTGCTCTGTTTAGTTCGTGAGACTAGACAGATTATGCCAATGATTGGAACAAGAAAGCTAATCCAACAATTGGCAATTCCACTAAAGGAACACGGCATCAAAATGGGTAGAGATCAGTTATTTGAATTGCTTAGATATCATGGATTGTTAGTTCGTAGAAGGCGTAGAATGGTAAAAACAACAGACTCACATCACTGGTTGAAAAAGTATCCTAATTTAACTATTAGCCTCACTTTAAACGAGTCAGAACAGTTATGGGTAAGCGATATCACTTACATAAGGACAATGCAAGGGTTTAGCTATTTGAGTCTCATAACAGACGCTTTTTCACGAAGAATTGTTGGCTATTGTTTATATCCTACTTTGGAAGCCGTCGGTTGTTTAAAAGCATTAGAGATGGCAATAGAAACAAGAATGAAAGGAAGAAAACTCATACACCATTCTGATAGAGGTATCCAATATTGTTCAGCAGCCTATGTTGATGTATTGAAACATAATGAGATTGATATTAGTATGACACAAAGTGGCAGTCCTTATGAAAATGCATTAGCTGAAAGAATGAATGGTATACTAAAAAATGAGTTTTATCCTAAAAGGGTATATCAAAACCACAAAGAAGCGGTGAAAGTACTGGCTTCTAACATCCAAATATATAACAGCAAAAGGCCTCACCTAAGTTTGGGTTATCTCACACCAGATACGGCTCATAAAATGGTAGGAACATTTACTAAAAGTTGGAAACAATATCCAAAGAAAAAGAAGCAGGTTTTTTAAGGCATTGCAGAAGCACACAAAAAATATAATCCGGCTAAGAATACTTACCGGATTATTGTGTTCATCTGATTGGAATATCCCTAACAAGTTGCTCCTCAGCAGAGCTTGTTTATGTTTCTTCCAATAACATGAAGCTAAATAAATGAATGTAAATGCCAATAATTTTAAAAGCGTAACTTTAAGTGTAAACAGAATCCAGGATTAAGAATTACCAGTGTAAGGAAATATCAGGATTTAATTTTAAAAAGGTAAGGTTTATTTAGGACTAGACAGCTTCGGATTTTATTCAAGTAACCATAGAGGTATAATTTTAAAAGCACCCCAGGAGCATATGGAGGCCTACCTTCTGTTTTGTGATTGGTATTCTTGAACCCTATTTGTTGCAAATCAAGCTTATCAATAAAAGCATCTATAAGCCTAACTGCATTATCGGCAGTTACTTGGTCTTCCAGTGTACAGAAGTAGGTTTGATGGCGGTTATT
>JANYEA010000061.1 GCA_025363385.1 Bacteroidota bacterium
CCAAAATTTTGTAACATTTCTTCAGCCCTATACCAATTGGTTGTGGCATGTTTATCTTTTAACAGGCCTGTAGCCCCCAATATCCAGGCGCCGGTACAAACACTTGTAGTATATTTTGAGTTTTTATCAATTCTTTGAATCCATTGTAACACAGCAGTATCCTGTGTCATCACTAATGTTTCCATAGCACCTCCTGGTATAACCAAAATGTCGAGCGTTACAACATCATTAATAGATGTGTCTACTTGAATTTTCACATTTGAATTATTCTTGATGATACCTTTTTGCTTTGCAATTAAGAATGTTTTAGCTCCAGAAATTTGTGTCAATACCTGAAAAGGACCCATTGCATCAAGATTATTAAAACCATCATATATAAATACACCAATTGTTTTAATAGACATTTTTGGTTTTTGCATAATAATATCCATCATTTCTTGATGTTTTTTTGCTTCTATATTTGTTTGTGCAATTGTCTGAATACTACATGCCAATAGAATAGGCATGATGATACTTGAAATTTTCATCATAAATTTTTTAAAATAATAAATAGGTTTCTGTTTTGGGAAACTAGGCAGTGGGCGGGTGGAAAATGAAACCTAAATAGAAAGATGAAATTGAAGTATCAAAAGAGAAATATAGTTTCTTATAATTCTTGAAAAATATATCCAAAATTGGGAAGTTGCATTTTGTATATAAAACTACTTCTAAGGAATTTAGTTTTTGGATAGGCGCATTGGCACTGTTGTCACCTTCCTGTCTTTTCATCTTTTTCAGCATTTGACATTTGCCATTACAATGTAGCATTGGTTTTGCCTTATTCACACAATTCTTTTTATAGGCATCCAGATTAACCAGGTAATCTGCCAAAACCAATGACCGTGAAAAGCTTTGGGTAATCAGGGCGATTAATAATAATATGACAAAAGAGTATTTCAAATTAGCATAAAGATAATAATAGGAAACATTTCAAACGATCAAATTATAAGAGTAATTCAACTCAATTATATTTGTATATTTTTGATCGAGTTAAAACAATTCACATGAATCCGAATGTAGATTCCTTTTTGGATAAGGCTAAAAACTGGCAGGATGAAGCAGCTGCTTTGCGAAAGTTATTAATTGTTTGTGGTTTAACCGAAGAATTTAAGTGGCGTGCTCCCTGTTACACATTTCAGGGTGCAAATATTATTATTCTGCATTTATTTAAAGAATACTGTGCATTGGGATTTTTTAAGGGTGCATTACTTCAAGACGAACATCAAATACTTAGTAAACCTGGTGAGAATTCACAATCGGTACGTATGGCTAAGTTTACTGGTTTGAAGGAAATAGTTAAGATGAAGTCTGTATTAAAAGCATATATCTACGAAGCAATTGAAGTAGAAAACGCAGGGTTGAAAGTAGCACTTACCCAAAGTAAGAATCTTATATTTCCAGAAGAACTTCAACAAATTTTAGATCAGAACCCCAGATTTAAAAAAGCTTTTGAAAACTTAACCCCGGGTAGGCAACGGGCATATAATCTTTATTTTTCTGCTCCAAAGCAATCAGCAACCAGAACTGCAAGAGTGGAAAAATATATGCAACAAATTCTAAATGGGAAAGGCATCAATGATTGCACTTGTGGATTATCTAAAAAAATGCCCCAATGTGACGGTTCTCATAAACAATTCAAATAACTCTTTATGATTACATTGAAATACTAAGAATTATCATTACATAAGTACTCAATATTTTTTGGATCACCATGTAAGGGCTGCCTGTTTTTTAGTAAATAATATAATATACTGTCTGTTGCACTTAATTCTTCATTACAGTATGTTTCAATAATTTTTGAGGCGTTTTCTGAAAGACTGATGATTGCGTAATTTTCTTGTGTATTATCCTGACTAAATAAACTCATGATAGTTACATCTGACGAAACTTCAATACTTGAATCCTTTTCTAAAAGTTCTATTAAAGGCATATAGGGCTTTTCGTAAACAGCAAAAAGTTTGATATGTTCAGTAGTCATGATAATTGTTCTAAATGGTGATACAGCTGAAAACTACTTCATAAGTTTTAGCCAAACCTACTCACTTTATGAAAATGCACTCCAAGTTTGTAAAAGACATTTTTCCTTTTGCAAACAAAGAAAGCGGCCATAAAAATATTCAAATTATTATTAATGTATTTAAACTCTCATCAAAATCTGTGATTGAATAGATTTGATTTGTAAATTGTGTCCTAATTGAATCTACTGGCCTTGAAATTTGTAATAATTTGGATAATTATATGCTTTTTTCCTCTAGCATTATTTGCGCAGCAGAAGAAGCTTGTATATGAGCAACAGATATGGCCTGGTTATAACGCTACCATTAAATTCAACCAACGTTGGGGAATCTGGCTAGATGGGGAATTGCATACGAACGACCATTTTTTTAATAATTTCTCCCAATTTACACTACGATTTGCGGGTACTTATTATTTAAAAAACAGAAATAGGTTTACAGCTGGATATGGTTATTCCGATTATTTGCCTCAGGATGGGCACAATAGTATATCAATACCAGAACATTTTTTTTGGGAACAATTCCAGTGGTATAAAAATAACAGTAAGCATAAATTGATGCAGTGGGTAAGAATGGAAGAAAAGTGGAAAGAAAATTTATTGAATGATTCAACTATCGACCATAGTTATACCAAACTATTAAAATGGCGCTACAATATTTTTTATCAGATACCCCTCAGCAAAAAGGGTTTTCAACCCAAATCGCTCTCTTTAGCTTTGGGAGATGAACTTTATTTGTATTATGGTTCAACTTTATCTAACCATGTATTTGATCAGAACAGGGTTTTTCTTGGCTTTAGCTATGCACTGAATAAGCACGATAATTTAGTTTTTGGCTACCTCAATATCCAACAACAAAATGCAACAGCTACCACATTAAAAATAGCTAGTATTTTAAAAGCCACTTTATTTTTAAACTTAGGTTATTGATGAAGAAATTCTAAAACTGCTTTGTTTACAATTTCAGGCTTTTCTAAATATGGAAGATGACCTGCATCTGACACTTCCAGAAAACGAACTTTCAACACTGCTTTTATTGAATCGCTATATTGTAATGGAACCGTATGATCTTCTGTGCCCCAGACTAATAGTACAGGTTTGTTTAAACTATTCAGGCTCTTATAGCGATCAAGATATGGGATGCTATCATAATAAAATCTAGTGGATGATAATGCCATTCTTGTTCCCTTGAATTGCATTTGTACTTTATAATCGGAAACCCAATTTGGGAAATGATTGGGGTATTTGAAATCTTCTAATTGACTTTCAGCGCGTTTATCAGAATTCATGCCCATCCATTTTTCTAAATCTGCAACTGTTCCTGTATTGTTGTTGCGTTCAGATGCGGGATCAATTAGAATTACTTTTTTTACCAGCTTTGGATATGCAAGAGTAAAATTGGTACTTACGATACCTCCAAAAGAAACGCCAATGATGTTTACCGGAGTTGTTATTTTTAAGCCATTGATCAGATCATACAATTGCCTGTTATACACCAAAGAGGTATAATTTTTTTTCAATCTGTCGGAATAACCCCTCCCAAATTCATCGTAACGAATTACCTGGTAACCCTGCTGCACAAGGTTTTCAAAAAAACCATTCCAGATAAAATAGGGAACACTAAATCCATGCACCAAAACAATAACCCCATTTTTAGCTTTCCCTGCAATTTCATAATGTGTAATACCATCAGTTAATTGGATAAAGCTACCTGTAGCACCCCTCCTAGCTTCGGCATTCATTTCTTTCTTTTCAGGGTCTTGCCATTGTGCATTTACTTGAAGTATAAAAATGCTAACTAAAAAAAATAATGTTGACTTAATCATATGGGTTGCTTTATAATGATTTAATTTGTTTTGCCGGATTGCCCGCCACAACAGTATTGTCGGGAACATCTTTAGTAACTATGGAACCTGCTGCCACAATTGAATTTTCACCAACTGTAATACCTGGTAATATGGTAGCTGCAGCACCAATCCAGGCATTCTTTTTGATCAGGATGGGTTTGCCAATCAACGATTTTCTTTGTGTTGGATCAATTGGGTGATTTTCCGAAACCAAATTCACTTTGGGCCCGATCAAAACATTATCCTCAATGGTAATGCCACCTAGGTCTAAAAATGAACAGGCATGATTGATGAATATATTTTTTCCTATACTGATATGCCTTCCAAAATTGGTATGCAAGGGAGCAAAAATTATGGTGCTCTCATCAATTTTTGTTCCAATAATATCGCTCAATCTTTCTCTAAACTGATTTACATCTGTAGATGTATTCAATTGAGCAATCAAGCTTAAAGTGCGGTCTTTTAATTCATTGATTTGTTGAAATGCAGGATCATCTAATCGAAAAGGAATTCCCGAACTCATTCTTTCAAATAGCGCTCTATTCATCATTTAGTTTTTAAAATCTAAAATTAAGAATAGAGCGCTAGAGATAGTTATTTTATTTTCATGTGTTCAGGATCCCAGTGCACTATTTTTTTGGAAAGAAAACTTTCGTTGCAAGATAGTGCCGGTGCAGCCGCTCTAAATCCAAACGTTGCATCTTCCACAACTGGTTTACCTGTTCTGATAGAATCGAAGAAATTAGTGATATGATCTAAATGATCGCTATAACCATCCGGTGCTTTAAAGAGAATATCTGATTTGGTTTTTCTTTTTCTCTGTTCTGCAGTCCATTTAGCATCATAGTCTTTCTGCATTTCATCCTGCATGGCTTTTGAAAATGTAAATAGAGAATCATATCCACCAAAACCGGGAGCTTCAGGCATCAGGCTATGTTTTAGTGTAAGGTTATTTCCATTAACTTCTATGACACCTTCAGATCCGATTAATCGAATAATTTCTTGTCCACCTGTTCCGCTAATAAAATTCACTTGAAGCGTCATCAAAAATGCAGCGTGCTCTTTTGTTTCTGGATATTGTAAAACTCCCGACATTACATCAGGTAAATTCCTACCATCTTTCCAATAGCTAAACTGACCAGTACTAAAAATACTCTCTGGCCCTTTAGAATTCGTCATGAAGTGGGTGCCACTTAATAGATGGATAAAAAGATCGCCAGCAACACCTGTACCAAATTCTTTAAAAGCACGCCACCAGAAAAATTTCTTTGCATCGAAAGCCATTTTTTCTGTGGCTTCAATAAATTGATCCCAATTGGTGGTTAATGCACTTGCATCTTTAGGAATGCTATACTCCCAAGCCCCAATAGAACTTTGTCTGTCGTATACTGCATTCACCATATTCAATTTTCCAATTTCTCCAGCAGCCACCAATTCTTTTGCTTTTGCATAGCCTATACTACTTACTCTTTGGCTACCTACTTGTAAAACCTTTCCAGATTTTTTAGCAGCATCCATTACAGGGTATCCTTCACTGATCTTATATACCATCGGCTTTTCGCAGTATACGTGTTTGCCTTTTGCTAAAGCATCTAAAGTAATACGTGCATGCCAGATGTCGGTAGTACATATAAATACCGCATCTATATCTTTTCTATCTAAAAGTTCTTGATAGTTGCGAGTTGTAAAAAGTTCTTTGCCGAATTTTTCTTTTGCGTTCTCAATTCTTCCGGTATATAAATCGCAAATACCTGCCAATTCAACTCCAGGAACTTTCAAAGCGGTAGTTAAATCGAAATGACCTTGCACACCATATCCTATCACACCAATTCGAATTTTGTCGTTTGAAGAGATTTTTCTATCATAGGTTAATATGCGCTCTTCTGTTTTTGCACTTGCTGCAAGAGAAGACAAAGGGTTAGTAGCAGCCAGCAAACTGGTGGCTCCAATTTGTTGTAAGAATTTTCTTCTAGAGTTGTGGCTATTATTTTGCATAAGAGTATATTGATAAGTTGAATGAATTATTTTACTGAATAACTAACAAAAGCAATTTTTTTACTATCGGCACTCCAGGAAGGAACGTTGATAGTTCCCTGCCCGCCGTAAAATTCGGGTGTAAGATCTTTTATTTCCTTTGTTTGGGTATTCATTAATCGAAGTTTTACATTTTTTCCGAATAAATGATTTTGTTTTTCATCAGAAATATAAGAAATATACACGATCCATTTATTATCTGGGGATGGGTGTGCAAACCAATTACTATTATCGTCGAAGGTTAATTGTTCTGGATCTGAACCATCCGTATGCATGCGCCAAATTTGCATATGGCCAGTGCGATAGGAGTTCAGATAAATATATTTTCCATCATAAGAATAATCCGGACCATCATCTAAGCCTTCAGTAGTAGTTAATCTTTTTTCTTCACCGCCTTCAACTCCAATGGAATAGATATCAAAATTGCCATTTCGTTCTGCACAATAGGCTAATGTTTTACCATCAGGGCTCCAACCATGCCAATAAGAAACAACTTCTTTTGTAACCCGTTTAGGTTCACCTCCTTTAATAGGTAAGATATAAATCACCGATTTATAAGGTTTGGGTGAAGGATCCTTTCGATCGTTATGACTAACTGCGAGCCATTGCTTATCGGGAGAGATTCCATGATCATTATTGCATTCAGTGGCAAAACCAGTGTTGAGTAGATTCAATTTTTTAGTTTTCAAATAGAGGGTATAAATTTTACCATAACTATTCACGATCAGATAATTGTCGGGATGCCAGTTTGGGGCTTCTATATGCGATTTTATTGCTAAAACCGTATCTATTTTTCCAGTATTAATATCCAATGTCTGAATATAACTAGTAGTATCTTCTCTTGAATTGGCAAAGGCAACTGTTGCAAGGGTTAAGCAAAAAATAGCGATGCCAAATTTTTTAAAGCCTGTTTTATAAGGCTGCAAGCAAAAGTTTGATTTCATAAATCAGTTCGTTTTTGTAAGAGAAGAAATGCTGAACGTATAGTGGTATCTCAAATATAATAAGTTAAACTTTATTATCTAAAAAAAAGAAGATAGATTATGTTTAACCCAATTCATCCCTTTTAGAAAGGGAATAAAGGGTTTTAAGACTAATTTTACGATAGACGAATTTGAGTATGAGTAAAAAATTTGACATTGATTTCTATATCGCACATCTTTCCATCGACTGTGTGATATTTGGTTACAAAGATAAAGAGTTGAAGGTTTTGGTGTCTAAACCAAAATATAATCAAGGGGTATGGGCATTGCCAGGTGGCTACATTTTAAAAACAGAATCAATAGATAGTGCAGCCAATAGAATTTTAAGAAACAGAACTAGTTTAGAAAATATTTATTTAGAACAGTTTCGAGCTTTTGGAGATGAAAATCGCGTGCTTGGAAGTAAAAATAATAGCCATCTGCGTGAAGGGCTAAGTTTATTAGATAAAAAAATGTTTAATAAAACTGTGATTGATTGGATGACAAGTCGATTTGTTTGTATTGGCTATTATGCTTTAGTTGATATCAATCAAGTGGAACCTCAGGCCGGCGAATTGGACGAATGCATTGAATGGAGGGGTATAAGTGACATTAAAAAAATGATGCACGACCATAAAGCAATTTTGGCTGAAGCACTTGTGGCACTTCGTTTAAATTTTGATCGAAAACTCATTGGCTTTAACCTGCTTCCTGTTACATTTACGATGAAGGATTTTCAGGAATTATATGAAGCTGTTTATAGTAAACCTTTTGCGAGTAATAATTTTCAAAAGAAAATGCTCGATTTGAACGTGTTAGAGCGTTTAGAGAAAAAATTCACAGGAGCTCAAAATAAAGCACCTTATTTATATCGGTTTAAAAAGAAATAAAATATGTATCAATGGAAGAAATAGTTATTCAGGAAGTAACCAAAATAGACCTTTTAGCATTGCAAAGAATAAGCGTACAAACATTTTCAGAAACCTTTGCCACTACCAATACGGAAGAGAATATGACATCTTATTTGAATGAGGCCTATTCACTTGTAAAACTAACAGCTGAAATCAATAATTCAGATTCGAAGTTTTATTTTTCAATTTTCGAAAATCGGGTGATTGGGTATTTGAAGTTAAATTTTGGTAAATCACAAACTGAACTAAAAGATAGCATGGCTCTAGAAATTGAAAGAATCTATGTGTTGCAGGAATTTCATGGAAAAAAGGTTGGACAAATATTATATGATAAAGCAATACAAGTGGCTAATCAAATGCAAAAGGAATATGTTTGGTTAGGGGTATGGGAGGAAAATAAAAGGGCATTAAGCTTTTATAAAAAGAATGGATTCATTGAATTTGATAAACATATTTTCATCTTGGGTGATGATGCACAAACAGATATTATGATGAAGCTGCTCTTACAAAATAGTGATTCTTAAAAAAGTCCTAATTCACTAAAATTGATATTTGTGGCAAATGTTATCCATAAAATTACTGGTAAGATCAAATTGAATTAAAATATGAACCAGGTAAAGGCGCATGGACCTATCATATTCAAATTCCCAACACGAAACATATAGTTGGTAAATGGGGTTCAATGAAAGTTGCAGGCACTATTGATAACTATAAAATTGAAAGTATTAACCTAGCGAAACTGGGAGACCTAGACAAACTAATTTCAATCAATAGCGAAATCAGAAAAGCAATCAACAAAAGCGGTGGCGACACTGTTACCGTGACACTTTACCTATTGACTTCAAAGAAGCAAATTAATAAAAAGAAATTTCAGATACTTTCAAAAACTCAGGGGTTTTAAAAGCGTTTAAAAAACTAACAGAGGACGAACAGAGTGAAATTATTGGAAAAATCACGTCTCAAAAATCGGATGAGAAGCAAGTAAAAATGATATTGAAATATATTGACCAACGAAATAAAAATAAGGATTAAGCAAACTTCACTTCCTAAAAAAAATCAAGCTAAATAATTCAAGATAATGGTTTGAACAAAACAGGGAATTGTATGAAAGTTATAAAAAGACATACTTTGATTAACGGAATTTTTTTGAAAAAATTATCAAAGAGTGACCAATAAATTTATCAAGCCAACCTATACCTTAAAAAATGTTTGACGAGAGTAAACCGAGATTTACGATTATCAAAACATAAAACACCTTATTAAAATTATTCCTTAGTAGTTTTGAATAAAAATTATCCACAACCAAACAAAGCGGTGTATTTTATCCATATTAAGGTTATCGAACCGATAAAGTGAATGAAGTTTTTAGCTTATTATGTAGTGTTGATAAGGGTTATAAAGAAAAACAGTCCAACAAAAATGTTGAACTGTCTAGTTGGGCTCCCCATACTAAAATTTTATCAAACCAATTCTTTCATGATATTAAGCTACTTTCAGATGTATATAAGCTGATAATCAATTTAAAATAGTAGCAAACCCTCCCCCCCCAAAAAAAAGATACATGGAGAGGTTACTATTTATTTATATATTTGCTAAATAAATTGGCAATTTCCCTCGTTTTCTTTTAAATTAGTTGTTATATTTATTGTCTGTTATGTCTCAAACTTTAACTAAAAATCAGGTCGATAAATTGGGGAATACTCTTGTATTCTTATCAAATAGCGTCAGCGAATTCAATAAAACAAAAATTCTAAAGTTGCTTTTTTTGTTAGAGGAGTCCTCAATTAAAAAATACGGGCATCCATTCTTTGGCTTTGATTTTCAATTGTGGAAATACGGCCCAGTATTGAAGGATGTATATATCGACCTTTCTGAAGATGAGCCACAGCTGCTTAAAGACTATATAAAAAAAGATATTGACGGTTATAAACCACTTGTTGAATTTTGTGATGATGAGTTTAGCGATAATGATATTGACCTAATGAATAAAATCATTGATTTTGCTAGACATAAAACAGCAAAAGACTTAGTTAGGTATACGCATGACACTAATTCTTTGTGGAGAAAATCGGCAATTGCACATGGTATATTGGAAGAATTAGAGTCCGAAAACATTAATAGTACTGAAAAGACCATTGATTTTACACTTTTATTTGAAGATGATGATTATAGAAAATCAAGGTTTGAATCATCATTAGAGAATATACATTTTATAAATCACCTAAAAAGTAGATGATTTGTTTCAGGAAGGAGAAATAATCTATTTCACACCATTTTATTTTAAAAATGGTAATACAGCTAAAGAAAAATACTTTATTGTGTTAAAATTGGTGGATGGTGATACCATTTTAGCTTCTTTACCTACTTCAATAAACAAAGCTCCAAGTTTCATAGGGTCAACTCACGGTTGTATTAATCATGATGACCGATGCTTCAATTGTTATCTTTTCGAGCCAGGAAGACCAATTTGTACAAATGGGTTTTCCTTTCATTTACCAACACATATATACGGTAATGAAGTCGAAGATTACCAAATTACAACATTAAGCTCTGTTTATGGAATTGAGGGTATAGATTTCTTTCGTGTTGGTATTCTTATACCTTCAGAATATGCAGATTTAGTAAACTGTATAAAAAATAGTGGAAGTGTGAGAAATAAAATAAAGAGACGACTTTAAAGGTTTACGTGAACATAAATGAACTAAATATATATACCAACAGTCGAATGGCTAAGCCCCAAATTCTTTCCAATTGCTCTATTAGATAATCCATTAGCTTTCAAAACTATAATCTGTTTAATCAAGCGTTCATCAATAGATGGACGTCCTCCTTTTTTTGAACTTCTTGCTAATCCAGCTCGTACCCGTTCTGAAATTCGAATTTTCTCTTGTTTCGCTAATGTAGATAGCAGACTGATAATTACATCTTTGAAAATACCACAACTATCAATGTATTGCTCTGTATAGCTTTTGAAGTTTACTCCATATCCCTCAAGCTGTTCCATATAATGAATGGTGGCTCTAGTTCCTTCACGACTGAAACGGTCAAGACTCCAAAATAGGATGAGGTCAAATTTTCGTTTAGAAGCATCGGCAAACATATTTTTAAATGATGGCCTGTCAGATGCTCCACCAGAAACCTCATCAACATACTCTTTATATATATTGTAGTCCATCCTTTTGCAAAATTCTCTCAACACTTGAATTTGGTTATCAGCATCCTGCCCTTTATTGGAGGTTGAAATTCTAGCGTAAATGGCAACTTTCATAGTAGAGTTTTTGAGTGGACGAAAAACCCTCAAAATTTTGACCCCTGAAACCCTTTACTGGCAAGGGGCAATTTTTGAGAATTACATGGTCGAATAACACTTGTTTTTCGACCAAACAAAGATAAAGAAACATAAACCACAATTCCAAACTATTGGATTGATTTCCAGGGTATTATATAATAAGTAGCTAAAAATAAAAGTATGAGAAACTCATTCACAATCGCATTAGACAATAGGCGATAGATAAATCTTACTGGTACACAATGCCAAACTTATAACGTAAAGACCGAATCAAGTGATGTGAAACAATTCTAAGATATAATTATAGACACTAATTATTTATGACCAGCCCGAAAACCGAGGTTTAACTGTTCTACATTAATCCTTAACTAAAAAGAGAACAATATCTAGAAATGTATTGTGAAATTATTTTTCTGGAAATCTATTGTGGTGGGATTGTATTATAACAACAATAGCCTCATAGCTCAATTATAATAAGTTTTGAAAATAAATTACTTATCAAAATATATTGTGTCTTTCATCTCAATACTTAAATCTGCTCTTTTCATGCTTGATTTACATACATAAAAACCTTTTGTAATCGAGACTATTTCCACTTTTATAGGAATGGATGCAAAAATAGAATCATCCTTACTAAGGTTATCGTTAAGTAAGTTTACATACATTTCATAAGAACAATTTGACTTCCAGAGAATTTTACTTTTTGAGACAACTTTGCCACCCCGTGATTCGCTTTGCATACTATCGTTTCTTTCGACTAAAACTTTGTCTCTCAAAATTTTTGAAAAATAATAAAAATGACCTCTTTTTATTAATGTACAGTTAGGTTCAGATTGGGAACAAGACAACATAAAAAAACCAGCTGATAATATTAATACCCAAATATTCCGATTAACACTCATAAAATATTATTGATTATAATATGGTTTACTTAATTATTGGTTGCCTAATAAGTAATTTAAATTGTTTCAAGATTCCAAAATTATAGGTACCTAAATATTCTTATTCGAATAACCATTACTTCAATTATTCATCTGGAGCGTAAATAATAGCCAATAGCAATAGTGCCACTATAATTATAGATATAGATAATGCCTTCCAAATCTTTTTGTATTCATAATTTTTATTTGGAAAGTACTTTTTAAAAAATTCCTCAGACAGAATTAAACCCCAACCCAAATTTATAAAGTATGTAAAAGATGGTTTCTCAATTAAGTTTACAATTAATATTGTCAATCCTGTAAATAATAAAGAAATCAGTAGAACAATATTTGCTTCTTTCTTTTTATTATTGTCAATCAAATTTTGACGTAATAATACTCCTCCAAAAATTGGGGCAAAAAATAAAGAAAAACAAAAAACTGCTTTTTTTGAATAAATCTTTACAGTATTTGTTTGATTCGAATCCATATCCTTAATATTGCTATCGTCAGTCATTTTATTAATTGTAGTTAATCTAAATTTAGTTGTTGAAAAGACTTAAATAAAAAAGGACTTCAAAAATTTCCCCAATCTAATTATTTCAGCATAAATAATGCTCTCTGAAGTTACAAATAATTTATTATCATAATTTTGCCAAGAACAAAAAAAGTTACTGGGTCTCATCCTGAGTTAACGTAAAAAATGTTTTTATTACTTATAAAACCAAAAGTTAGAAATACTTAATCTTCATCTAAAGTAAAAGTCGGTGCCGCTAATTCATAGAACTTTAAATTCAAATTCTCATATTTTAAGACCTGCTGCATAAACACATCATTTTCAGAATACACTTTTAAGTAAAAGTTTGTAACCCTCGATTTCTTATCTACAATATTCACGGTGAATCTATTTTTCGTTTCATGATTACAATCATCATTAATTATAACCTGTTTAATCAATCTAATTGGTATTATAATTCTAATAGCTTTCCCCCGTATTGTAATATTATCATTAGTAAATTGTAATACAGCTGCTTTGTGATACCTCAAATAAGCATATAAAATCATAATTATTAAACTACCCACTAAGGACATAAGGTAAATTGTATTCCATACCCTAGGATAAAGCCATGTAAAAACAATTGTTTGAATTGAACTGTCAACATTTTTGAAAGGATAGAATAAAAAATTAAAGGCTAAAAAAATCAAAACACAAACTAATCCTGATATTAGCAAGATAGTGCTCACATAAGGGATTTTCCTTCTGACTTTAATTTTAAAATAGTGCTCTGAGTCCATTTAGTCTTTATGATTTTTCAATTTAGTCAGTCCCCAAAAGTAAGCCTCCCACCAATACCCTATTGTAAAGTTGCATAGTTAGTTTGAGTTTTGCAAAAAGATATATTATGCAAAACAAAAAGGAGCAGCGCGAACAAATGATGTCGATGATTGAAGACTGGCAATCCAGTGGATTAAA
>JANYEA010000065.1 GCA_025363385.1 Bacteroidota bacterium
CTGCTGAATATGAATACAGGTTCAACAGAAGAAACAGAAGGAAGGGATTATTCAATGATGTTTTACAAAGAATGATTCATCAAATTCCACATCCTTACAACTACCTAAAAACACTTTGCGTTTATAATACCTAATCCTAAACAATAATTTTAATGCATACCCATTGTAACACCCCAAAACTATCTTTCAAATGAGAAAAAATGATACCCATTTAGTAGCAATTTTATGTTGCTCCATTTTGGTTTTAGCTAGCTGTACAAAAAATATTGTTGATGACACAGCTGCAAATTCCTCCAATATCCCTAATAGTGTTTTACATAATTATGGATTACAAACTATGACACCTGACCAATGGTCGAGTGTTCCCACTTTTAATTCATCATTGGTAACTAGCAGATATAAACCATCTGGCTTATCATTTAGCGGTACCTTACCAAGTTACTATTTGCTTGCAACACCAGATGTGAGAGATCAGGGACAGATAGGTGCTTGTACTGGTTTTTGTGGAGCTGAAACTGCAGAGATCCTTAATTACTACAATGCAAATCCATCAATATCTTCCCCTTCAATAAATCTTTCAACTGGAATATCTACGGCGATAACTAATCAAATTAGTTCTCCAACTTCCTTATTTGGAACGAGTGGTGCATTAAGCCCATTGTTTATTTATTATGTAGAAAGAGTGGTGATTCAGAAACAAGCAATTAGTGCAGATCTAGGTGCAAATATGGTTAATATTGGTCAAACTTTACAGGGAACAACCACCAATACTTCCTCAACGCCTTTAACTTATAGCGGAAAAACATTTAAAGGTGTAGCTACTGAAGATCTTTATGCTTTTCCTTCTACATTGAATGCCAGTGGATATAATGTGGCAACTGCTACTTCAGCCAGTTATTTAACGGCTCCTTCAAATACAGCAATTTCAAATGCATTAAATTATACATTAGCAACTCAAGCGGGAAGTACCACTAGTAACAATACGGCAGGAATCACTTCGCATGGTTATTATGTGATAAGTTCTACTGGTACTGCCTTGGTAAATGAAGTTAGAATAGCTTTAGCCAATAATAAACCTGTCATGATGGGTTTCAATGTATATGATAACACTAGAACCTATAAATATTTCGAAGGTTTAAATACAACATCCTATACTTATAATCCTTTAACCACATCAGGCTCTTTAGCATCTGGAGTAAGGTTATTAGGAGGTCATGCTGTTCCAATTGTTGGTTATATCAATGATGCAACACAACCAGGTGGTGGGGTTTTTGTTGTTGAGAATTCATGGGGCAAGCCATGGGGGAATCATGGTTTCTTTTATTTGCCTTATTCAGTAATTCAAAGTACTAAAGTTGTTCCAGCTGGAAGCTTATATGTTGCCATATTGTAACTCGTAAATAATAACTTCTAAAAGCCTAATTGATTAAATTTTCAATTAGGCTTTTTTATAGCTATAAATGACAGAATTAAAATCAAGAAAATAAAATATGGAATTATTGCAACCTGTAACATCTAAGCTCAACAACAATATTATCATGCCGTTAATTGGATTAGGGGTTTATGATATGTATCATCATGAAGCTGAGCAAGCAGTGGAATCAGCTCTTGAAATTGGTTATAAGCTTATTGATACGGCGTGTATGTATCAAAATGAAAAAGAGATTGGTAATGCAATAAAGCGTTCGAGCATCAAAAGAGAAGATATTTTTATCACCACTAAATTGAATAATACCTACCACGGTTATGATCAGGCGTTAAAAGCTTTTGATGTGAGTTTGCAAAAATTGCAACTAGACTATATTGATCTGTATTTAATTCATTGGCCCATTAAATCTGGTAGAAGGGAATCATGGAGGGCACTTGAAAAATTGTATATAGATAAACGGGTAAGGGCTATTGGTGTTGCAAATTATACAGTACCTTTTTTACAAGAATTAAAAACCTATGCGTCATTTATTCCAGCGGTAAATCAAATTGAATTCACACCATGGCTATTTCAAAAGGATGTGTTAGACTACTGTAATAATGAAGGTATTCAAATGCAATCCTATTCACCACTTACGAGAGGTATAAAATTTAATGACCCAAGATTAATTCAATTAAGTAAAAAATATGAAAAGACACCTGCACAAATTATTCTTAATTGGAATATTCAGTTAGGTGTTTCTACTATACCAAAATCTGTTAAAAGGGAACGGTTACAAGAAAATTTTGATGCCTTAAATTTTAAATTAACTCTTGAAGATATTCATTCAATGAATACATTGAATGAGAATTTTAGAATTTGTGAAGATCCCATGCAATATTTATAAAATTGACAGAAAATGGCCGCATTTTTAGAACACTTAAATTCAGTAAATTATACCTGATGAAACAAAGATTTAATTTGTAAAAAAGATTCTACATCTTTTTTATTTGTTCCCCTTGAATATCTTAAACTTTCATCCCATTTACTAATAACAGACCAATCGGGACTAAAATCTTTTTGCCAGTTTTACCCCTCACATATTCTATCCAAGGTTTACCATCACTTCCTACAATTATGTTCGAAATAGTTAAAGACATAGCATCAGCAAAATGAAGTCCGGTGTATATACTGAATAAAAACAATTCTTTGATTCTGTTTAGGCGGCCCTGAGATATGGTATTGGTCTCTAGTTTTATAATTTGTTCATTTGTAAGGTAAATAATATCTGTTTGTACAGACTTTGATTGATGACCAATAAATGGGTCTCTTTCCATCCAGCTCCTCTCTAGCGCATATTTTATGACTGATTTAAGACTTTGAATTACCTTGTTCGAGGTAATTGTTTTCATTGATTTTGTAGTTCTTAAATAAAGCTCTAAGTCTTCAAGGAATATTCGATTTAGTTTGTTTAATTGAATGTCAGCTAGTTTGTATTCTTTTTTTATAAATTCTTGGACTGAATTAGCCATTTGTAAATATTTAGCTAAAGTGGACTTGTGGTAATCCTTGCCTACTAGCTTTTGCATCTTTTCAAATTTCACCTTATATACGGCCATTAAAGTTTTTGGATGTTTTTCTAATCTTCCATTAAGTTGGTTGATAACATCAGCAATTGAATACACTTCTCCCGTTTGAATTAGTTTAATTTCTATTGCTTCTACTTTTTTCTTTAGTGTATCTAGATTTTTATTTACTAGAATTGCTTGATTGGTATTTCCTTTAGCTTTTTGTTTATTTGAATCCCAAAGAGAAACAGGCAGACTGTTACCAGATGAAAAACGGTTAACATCATTTTTTGATGTTAAATAACAATAAAGAGGTACCTCTCCATTAGATTTTTTTCTAGAAGTAAGCGCAACAAAGCTGATTTTGATGTACATAACACATTCATTTTATTAATCAATGATGATGTGCTATTCTTAGCTAAATCGTTGGCACTAGATTTATTTCCCTTTGGCACTAGATTTAGCACTAAGCTTTAGTGATTTAAGTACAATAGGGCATAAAAAAAGAGCCTAATTAATTGATAATCAGGCTATTATGCGGACCGGACGGGAACGAAAATAGCCTTTATTGGGGTTTATCCACATATACTGGGTTATACTTGAAACCCTTTGCAGTATTGCATTTCAGAAGAATTATTTCATATTTGTTGTCGATAGGACTCGAACCCAGTATAATAACTGGTGTCTCCTAAAGAAATTAAATCATTAAAAAATAATTCTAAGAAAAATGGCAACAGTAAATTTTTATCTCAAACCAGAAGATTCAAAAGGTGAATGCCAAGTCATTTTATATTGTAGAAAGAAAAAAGGGACTTTTAAGTATTTCACAAAAATTAAAGTTAAAAAGTCAGACTGGTCAAATCAAAGAATGGTCGTAAGAAATTCAAACGAAAAAGAGTCGAAAGAAAACAATATAATTTTAGATGACCTTGAAGGATTAATTAAAGGAATTGTTAGAGAGTCCGTTTTCCAAAAGAAGGATATTTCACTAGATGAAATCCATAGAAAATTTATGGAAAACATGGGGGAGTTAATTGCTAAAGACGACTTTTTTAAAACCTATGATAAATTCATTTTGGAAAATAAACATTTAAAAACAGCATCTACTATTCAAACCTATGAAGCAACAAAAGTAAAATTACAGGCTTTTGAGACAAAATATAAGTCTAAACTTACTTTTGATAATATGGATCAACGTTTTTACGAAAGTTTTGTAAAATATTTGATTGAAGAACTTAAAATGCTAAACAATACAGTTGGAAAACATATTAAAACCTTGAAAGTATTTCTGCATTACGCTTTTGATAACGGACATGTAAATAAGGAATTCAATTTAGATAAATTTAAAGTCTACCGGGAAGATGCTGAAACCATTTACTTAAGTGAAGTTGAATTGATGAGGATGTATGGCTTAAACGATTTGCCATTATATTTAGAAAAAATAAAAGATAATTTCTGTTTTGGTTGTTTCACTGGTTTACGATTTTCCGATATTGATAAATTGAGGGATATTCATATTAAGGATGGATTTATTGAATTAAAATCAGAAAAAACAAAATCAAATCTGAAAATACCCTTAACACAATATGCTCAAGAAATATTAAACAAATATGTCTAGTCCTGAAATAGCTTGTCAAAAAACTATTCAGAATGGCAGTAAAAGTGCAAAAAAAACCTAAACAAAGTCCCAAAAGTAGCCAACCCTATAAGCGGAGAAGCGAGTTAGAGATGTTTGACATCATCAAGGAGAT
>JANYEA010000116.1 GCA_025363385.1 Bacteroidota bacterium
TTTGATTTTTTGAACAACGATTGAACCTTCAATACCGCTATTGATAACGATTTGACGTAATGGCTCTTCGATAGCACGTTTGATGATTTGAATACCAGTTGTTTCATCTTGGTTTGCGCCTTTCAGTTTTTCCAAAGATTCAACTGCACGAATATAAGCAACTCCACCCCCTGGAACAATGCCTTCTTCAACAGCAGCACGAGTAGCGTGTAACGCATCATCCACACGATCTTTCTTTTCTTTCATTTCAACTTCTGTAGCAGCACCAACATATAACACTGCAACACCACCGCTCAATTTAGCCAAACGCTCTTGTAATTTTTCACGATCGTAATCAGATGTTGTATTCTCTACTTGAGATTTGATTTGATTAACACGTGCAACGATATCAGCTTTTTTACCTTTACCGCCTACTACTGTAGTATTGTCTTTATCAATTGTAATAGAAGCTGCCTGACCTAAATAAGAAAGGTCTGCATTTTCTAATTTGAAACCTTGCTCTTCACTAACTACTGTTCCTGCAGTTAAGATTGCAATATCAGTTAACATTTCTTTTCTACGATCTCCAAAGCCTGGAGCTTTCACTGCTGCAACTTTTAAAGTGCCACGTAATTTATTCACTACCAATGTAGCTAATGCTTCACCTTCAAGATCTTCAGCTATGATAACTAATGGACGGCCAGTTTGAGCAACTTTCTCCAAAATATGCAGAATGTCTTTCATGGCACTGATCTTTTTATCATAGATCAGAATATATGGATTCTGTAATTCAGCTTCCATTTTTTCGCTATTGGTAACGAAATATGGAGAAATATATCCACGATCGAATTGCATACCTTCCACTACATCTACAGTAGTGTCTGTACCTTTTGCTTCTTCAACAGTAATAACACCTTCTTTTCCAACTTTAGCCATTGCCATAGCAATTAACTTGCCAATTTCACTATCACTGTTTGCAGAGATAGTAGCCACTTGTTCAATTTTTTTAGTATCGTTTCCAACAGTTTGTGATTGTGCCCTTAAGCTTTCAATTACTTTAGCAACCGCCTTATCAATACCGCGCTTTAAATCCATTGGATTTGCACCAGCAGCGACGTTTTTCAAACCTTCTCCAATAATAGCCTGAGCTAAAACTGTAGCGGTTGTAGTACCATCACCAGCAATGTCAGCTGTTTTAGAAGCAACTTCTTTCACCATCTGAGCACCCATATTTTCAATAGCGTCTTCAAGTTCAATCTCTTTTGCAACTGTAACACCATCTTTTGTAACCTGTGGTGCACCGAATTTTTTTTCAATAACCACATTACGACCTTTAGGCCCTAGGGTTACTTTAACTGCGTTGGCTAAAGTGTCAACGCCCTTTTTCATTTTATTTCTTGCTTCGATATCGAAGAAAATCTGTTTAGCCATAATATTTTTATTTTTTGGAATTTTTGAAATTGTACAACTTATCAGGAAATTAATTTCCTATGAAAGATGCACGCATTAAACAATCGCCAGAATATCGCTTTCTCTCATGATCAACAAATCCTGTCCCTCAATGGTGATTTCGGTACCAGCATATTTGCCATACAATACGTTATCACCAACTTTTACGGTCATTGGTTCATCTTTTTTACCTGTTCCTGCTGCAACAATAATTCCACGCTGAGGTTTTTCCTTAGCAGTGTCTGGAATAATAATTCCACCAGCAGTTTTTTCTTCTGCAGCTGCAGGCTTAACGATTACTCTGTCGTGAAGCGGAGTAACTTGCAATTTTTTAGCCATGTGTTTATAGGTTTTTTAATTGATTGAGTAAAATGTACTGTAAGTCATCGATAATTATGCCATATAACAGATTTAGGTCAAATTTTCAGATAACCTTCATCATACGGCAAGGCTTATACATAGACTGTCAGAAACGGCGCAAAGATGGGTAAGTTTTTGGAACTGTCTGTGTCAATTTTTCATATACTTTCTTTCCCCTAAAACTTTTGAAGCTCCTTTTACTCATAAAATCGAACCATTTGATCAAAATAGCACCCATTTTCATTTTGAAACGAGATTCGAAACCAATACCTTTGCGGCTCCCAAAATAAGTTCTTATCAATGATCAGTAGAAGAAATATTCGTGTTAAGGTAATGCAGTTACTCTACATGATAGAGTCGGGTGATAGTCAGTTTTCCTTTAAAAACCCGGTTAGTCAATTACAGAAGCATCTCGACCAGACAAGTGACTTGTTTGTTTATCTCATTTATTTTATTACAGAAGTAGCTAGGTATGCCGAAACTAGCTCGGCTAATAGAGCGGCTAAGAATCTACCATCTCAGGAAGACTTGAATGTGAATATTAAAATAGCCGGAAATGAAATTTTATGGCAAATACTGGAGTCTGATACTTATAAAAAAGTAATAGAGCAGTATAAACCAGCCTTGAAATTAGATCGTGATCTTTTGAAAAAAGTGTATATAGACTTAACCAAAAGTGAAAAGTATTTAGAATATATTCAAGTACAAAGCCGTGATAAAGGGAAAGAAAAAGAAATTATGAAGCTGATTTTTACTGCTTTCATGCTTCCTAATGATGATTTTATTACGCATATAGAAGAATTATATGCTAACTGGGATGACGATGCAGAAATGATTGATCAATTGGTACTCAATTATCTTCATAAGCCCGCTAGCTATGATTTACAACAAATGATTGGTGCTGAAAAATGGGAATTCGCAAAAGCATTATTAACCACTACGATCGATAAGAAGGAATACACAGCAGAATTGATTAAACCAAAGTTGAAAAACTGGGATGCAGAAAGGATTGCCTCTTTAGATATGATCTTAATGCGATTGGGTGTTTGTGAATTATTATATTTCGAGACGATTCCTACAAAAGTTACCATTAACGAGTATATTGATCTGGCAAAAGAATATAGTACACCTCAAAGTGGCCAATTTGTAAATGGTATTTTAGATAATATTCATAAAGAGTTTATGGATAAAGGAGAGATACATAAAGTAAATTTTAAAAATAAATCATAGTCAATTGAAAACATTCTTTGGGATATTAACTGTATTGGCATTGCTTGTAATGTTTGCTTGCAAAAACCCAAGCCCAGTGGTGCACTTGAATCCATATTCGGCTGCAGATTCGACCAATTTTACTGAGATAGAATGGTTAGATTCCATAGTGAATTTCGGAACAATGCCTATGGGAGAAACAAAGGTGGTAACTTTTAGAATGCGTAATATTGGAACTAAACCATTAACCATATCTAACGTTCAAGCGGGATGTGGATGCACAGTTCCTGATTTTACCAAAGGGGCTATTGCACCGGGTGCTGTTGGATTTGTGTCGGGTTCATTCGATAGTAATAAAGCGCACCCAGGTGAAGTACGCAAGAGTATCTTTGTAACTACCAATACTAAAAATGGCATTAATAAAACCCTGATTTTTACGGGTATTATTGAAGCTGCCAATGCAGCTACAAATTCATCGAAGAAACTTTAAAGGAAAATTTTGTTTATTTGCAATCTTCTTATCAAAAATAAAAATTTAAAAAATGTATTTGAATTCAGTTTTATTAGCAGGTAATCCTCAGCAGGGTGGTGGAATGGTGCAGTTGGTGATGATGGGTGCCATCATATTAGTCTTTTGGTTATTTATGATTCGCCCCCAAGCTAAAAAAGCAAAAGAACAAAAGAAATTTGTGGATGATATGCAGAAAGGCGATAAAGTAGTTACCATTGCTGGTATTCACGGCACTATTAATAAAATTAATGAAGATGGTACTTTGCAATTGGAAGTTAGCCCTGGTAGCTACTTGAAAATTGAAAAATCTACCATTAGTATGGAATGGACTGCAGCTATCAATAAACCAGCGACTGACAAGAAATAATTCTTTATTACAATTCTTATATCCGAAATTCGAGTAATTGAATTTCGGATTTTTTATGCTTAAAATTGGAATAACAGGCGGAATTGGATCTGGTAAAACCACGGTTGCTTCTATCTTCAAGGTATTGGGTATACCTGTATTTGATGCTGATACAGTAGCAAAAGAATTGATGGAAAAGAATTTAGTTTTAAGAGAAGAGCTGATAAGTCATTTTGGCCCCCTTGTTTTTGAAAGCGGTAAATTGAATAGAAAATGGTTGGCTAGTCTCGTTTTCAATAATCCATATGAATTAAATATCCTAAATGCAATGGTGCATCCCGTTACATTAAAAGTGGCTTCAGATTGGTTTGGAATGCAAGATGCCGCCTATGCCATTAAAGAAGCAGCGCTCATATTTGAAGCAGGTGCAGGTGCTGATCTGGATTATGTGATTGGGGTTTTTGCTCCAGAGCATATAAGAATTCAAAGGGTAATGCAAAGGGATGGATTGAGTAGGAATGATGTATTGGCTAGAATGAACAGACAGATATCAGATTCGATCAAGATAAAACTTTGTGATTTCGTAATAATTAATAATGATCTGGTTTTGCTTACTCAACAGGTACTAGATATCCATAATAAAATATTGTCAATATGATTGCTACAACACCGAAGCCACCT
>JANYEA010000139.1 GCA_025363385.1 Bacteroidota bacterium
TTTGTAGCCTGACGTTGTGCATCATTAAAGTATGCAGGAACCGTAATAACTGCTTCAGTAACTTCCTGACCTAAATAGTCTTCAGCTGTTTTCTTCATCTTCTGCAAAATCATGGCAGAAATTTCTTGTGGTGTATACAAACGATCATCGATCGCAACACGCACTGTATTATTATCGCCCTTGGCTACTTTATAGCTCCAATGGCTAATTTCTTCGGTTACTTCGTCGAAACGACGACCCATAAAACGCTTTACACTACTAATTGTATTTTGCGGATTAGTGATGGCCTGACGCTTAGCTGGATCTCCTACTTTACGCTCACCATTTTTTAAAAATGCCACAACGGAAGGGGTAGTTCTTCTACCTTCGTCGTTTGCAATTACAACAGGCTCGTTTCCTTCCATTACAGATACGCAACTGTTGGTTGTTCCTAAGTCAATACCAATGATCTTTCCCATATAATATTTTTTTAATCTTTTCGCCTCATTGAGGACTTCTTCCTACTGTCAATCACCATGCCACCACCGATAAAATGCAAATTTGTCAGCAGTTGTCAGACATTTCAACCCGTTTTATCAGCAGTTTACGTTCAATTATGCCATATTGATGCAGTAGATAAGTCAGAATTGCTAAATAAACTGACTCTATTTGAGATTCCTCTAACACTCAATTCCTTATTTTTAGGCATGCGCTTAGAATTGAATCGGATTTTTTTGGTCTTGGGTTTGATCAGCTTTTGCTTTCATGTATCTTCCCAAACACAGGTTAGATTAAAAGCTGGTCAAATGATTTTGCATTCAGTGATGATAGAACAAGATCTTTATACCATTGAAGCAGATAGCTCACTTGAATTTCCCCTGATTCATGTGTCAGGAAAAAATATCGTAATCGATTTTAATCAGAGCATTTTACAGGGTACGCTGCATCCCAACAGGCCCGATTTGATGAAAGGACTCGCTATTCAAATCGATAAAGGGTCTGAAAATATTACCATCAAAAATTTGAATGTACATGGATACAAAATCGCTATGCTGGCAGATAGTGTTTTGAATTTGTCGATTCTCAATTGCAATTTTAGTTATAATTACCGCCCCAGATTATTGAGTGGTAGAGAAAAAGAGGATGAAAAAGATTGGATGAGTTACCACCATAATGAAGCAGGCGAATGGAAAGAAAAAGGGGCCGGCATTTATTTACTGAATTGCCACAAAGCCATTATTAAAGACAATATAATCGCGGAAAATCAGTGCGCTTTACTCATGGTAAAATGCAATGATGCCAAAGTGTTTGATAACCATTTTACATTCAACTCAGGCTTGGGCATTGGGCTTTACAGATCAAGTAACAACTATATTTATCATAATCGTTTGGATTTTAATATCCGAGGTTTTCGTTTTGGCAAGTATCGACGAGGCCAGGATAGTGCGGGTATTTTAGTGTACGAGCAAAGTAGCGAAAATGTATTTGCGTATAATTCAGCCACTCATTCTGGAGATGGATTTTTTCTTTGGGCTGGTCAGTCTACACTAGATTCCGGCATCGGCGGTTGTAATAATAATATGATCTATGGAAATGATTTTTCTTATGCTTCTAATAATGGAGTGGAAATAACTTTTAGTAGTAATAGTGTGCTACACAATCGGATCTGGGGATGTGACTATGGCATTTGGGGGGGATATAGTTTTGATAGCGACATGTCAGATAATAAAATCTTGCATAACCGCTATGGCATTGCCATTGAGCATGGTCAGAATATCAATATCGCCCTCAATGAAATCAAGTACAATGGCACTGCTTTAAAATTATGGTCGAACGAAAAGCAAGGAGTGGAATCCAGTTATATTACACATCATAATACAAAGAGTGAGAATTATTGGATTGCATCCAACAGCATTGAACAAAATAAAATAGCTTATCATTTATACGGAACAGATACGGCAGTTTTCAGTGGCAATAAAAAAATAGAGAATGAGGCTGATTGGGAAATTGGCGATCGTGTGAGTGAAATTGATACTACAAGAGAATCTGAATTTTTAGATCTAGATTATCAAAAAGACAAAAAGCTTTCTACCATTCATGTAACCGATATTCCTGAACAACCCTTTCCACAAGGGTTGAAAGAAATTCGAATCAATGTCTGGGGGCCTTATAATTTTCAATATCCCCTGTTATGGTTAAAGGATCTAGATAGTAACCAAGTGTATCATTTTGAAGTATTAGGCAAAGCGGGTAATTGGAAAATAAAGATGCTGGAAGGGTTTGAAATCATCAAACAAGGTGTAGACAGTTTTCCTTCAAGTATGGAAGCCAAACTAATGGAAGGAAATAAGGTTAAGCGCATCCAATTAACTTATTCCGGTCCTTCCTTCATAGATCAATTTGGAATAAAACACGCACAGGACCAACCTTATGTTTTTGAATATGCAGAGGCTATCAAAAACTAAGCTTATTGTGGTTTAAATGTGAAGTTCTTCTGACTCACATAACTAAAAGCTACTACAAATACCGTAGTCAGAATTTTGGAAGGGGTTGGGTACCAACCGAACATGTCTACAAATAATTTTAAAAAAGCATAGTTCAATAACAAGCATCCAAAAACCACCGTAAAGTATTTAGCCAATTGCTTGGCTTTTTTAACGCTGGTTTCCTGAAACACCACGTACCTGCTCAAATAAAATCCAATGGGAAATGTTACCATAAAGCCAATCAGGAAGGCGGCAATATGGGCACCAATGGTAAGAAACCCAATATGAACAGGTTGCTTTTGAAGGATATAATTATAGGAGACGAAAAAAAGGCTGATATCTAAAACTGTATTAAACCCACCGCAGGCAGCATAGCGAAAAGTTTGCAAAGGCATGATGTTTTTGAAGATCGGATAAAACAGATCTACCACTCTGAGAATCAGGCTACGTATATTTTCGTGCAGCTTTATCATGAACGCCGGTGAAGGTAGGCCTTAATTTGTTAGCTTTGCCATCCGAAATTGTTAAGAAAATGAGTGTTGTAGTAAAAATAAAGGAAGCGGCAGTTAGATCAATTGATTCATTATATGGTGTATCCCTGAATCCCGAGCAGATTCAGGTAAATGCTACCAAACCAGAATTTGAGGGCGACTATACAGTGGTTTTATTTGCCTTTGTAAAGCAATTGAAAAAATCTCCTGATGCATTAGGTTCGGAATTAGGCGCACATATTGTGGCTGAGAATCCTACCTTATTCACTGGCTTTAATGTAATCAAGGGCTTCCTAAATTTAATGGTAGCTAATCAGTTTTGGTTAGATTTTATAACTGCACAAAAAACAAATCTTCAATATGGTGTTCAACCCAGTAATGGTAAAAAAGTAATGGTGGAATACAGTTCCCCCAACACCAATAAACCTTTGCATCTTGGGCATCTAAGAAATAATTTTTTAGGTTGGAGTATTGCAGAAATCTTAAAGACCAATGGATATGAGGTTGCTAAAACTTGTATTGTGAACGATCGGGGAATTCATATTTGTAAGAGTATGATTGCCTGGCAACTATTTGGAAATGGCGCCACTCCAGCAAGCACTGGCATGAAGGGCGATCATTTTGTGGGAGATTATTATGTGAAATTCAATGATGCCTATAAATTGGAAGTGGCGGGATTAGTGGATAGTGGTATAGAACAAGCTCTGGCAGAAAAAGCAGCCCCTATTATGAAAGCCACACAACAAATGTTGTTAGACTGGGAGGCGAGCAAACCAGAAGTAATGTTGTTATGGCGAAACATGAATGGCTGGGTGTATGAAGGATTTGAAACTACCTATCAAAGAATTGGAAGCAATTTTGATAAGACTTATTATGAGAGTAATACCTATTTATTGGGAAAGGATTTAGTGGAGAGTGGCTTGGAGAAAAAAGTATTTTTTCAAAAAGAAGATACCAGTGTCTGGATCGATTTAACTGCGGATGGACTGGATGAAAAATTAGTTCGACGCAAGGATGGAACTTCAGTTTACATGACGCAGGATATAGGTTTAGCGGTGCATAAATACAATGAATTCAAAGCAGAACAAAGTATCTATGTGGTGGGCGATGAACAGAATTATCACTTCAAGGTTTTGAAACTGATCTGTCAGAAATTAGGGATTCCAGCAGCTGATGGTATTTATCATTTAAGCTATGGTATGGTAGAATTACCAACAGGCAAAATGAAGAGCCGTGAAGGAACTGTAGTGGATGCCGACGATTTAGTGGATGCTATGGTAAACATTGCACAACAAAAAACAGAAGAGCTTGGCAAGGTAAAAGATTTTACAAGTGAAGAGCTTGTGGACTTATATGATACCATTGGATTAGGGGCTTTGAAATTCTTTTTATTAAGAGTTGACCCTAAGAAAAAAATGATTTTCAATCCAGAAGAGAGTATCGACTTTCATGGATTTACGGGTCCGTTTGTACAATATACACATGCACGCATTAAAAGCATTTTGCGCAAACAAGAAGATACCGTTTTACAAACTGATATTACAGAAGTACTACTACCCTTGGAATTGGAGCTCACAAAGCAACTGGAATTATTCCCAGGTATTTTGGCAGAATCTGCTCAGGAGCATGACCCATCTAAAGTAGCGATCTATGTATTTGAATTAGCAAAAACTTTCAATAGTTTTTATACGCAACATTCCATTGCAAATGCAGAAACGGAGGAGAAGAAATCTCTTAGAATTTATTTATCGAAATTAACTGCACAAGTGTTGCAAAGAGGAATGTCTGTTTTGGGCATTCGCGTTCCAGAAAGAATGTAATATGGGAACTTATTCCGAAAAGCTGGTAAAGGTTTTTCCATCGAAACGGCATAAGCCAGTATTTCTGGTGCCTATCCAAAATTTACCATCAGCATCTTCCAAAATACTATAAACACCATTGTGACATAACCCATCTTTTCTGGTAAAGCGGGTAAAGGATTTTCCATCGTACAACCATAGTCCCCCATCCTCATTAAGCTCACCACTACCTAACTCAGTACCCATCCAAAGATTTCCTGATTTATCTTCTAACAGGCAATTAATAGAAGCATTTTGAGGCCCTCTATTTTCAGTAAAATTGCTAAAGTTTTTGCCATCAAATCTACAGATCCCATTATGTCTGGTTACAAATTGTAAAACACCATTTCTATCCTCCGAAATGGAACGAATCCATCCTTCACCAAAGGGTTTATATTGGGTAATTGATTTGCCATCATAACGGCTAATCCCTTCATTGCCATACACCCATGATCCAAACCAAATATTTCCAGATTTGTCTTCATACATACATTGTGTCCATTTGAGACTCACACGGTCTGTATTAAGGATATTTTTATTGTCTAAAAAGCGGGTAAAGTTTTTTCCATCAAAGCAATAGACCCCGTCTGTTGTACCCAACCAAATTTTACCCGTTTTGTCCTGCATCATACTCCATAGTTCATTTTTTGTGGCAGGGTCATAGTTGAAAGATTGACTTAAGATAAAATTGCTTCTTACAGAGCTGGGTATCGGAATATTTATAAATTTCTTTCCATCAAAACGAGTCATGGCTTTTTTAGATGCGAACCAAATACCACCCGATTTATCCCCCATAATTTTAAAAATACTATTGTTATACAACCCATCCCGTTGGGTGTACTGAGTAAAAAATTTTCCATCAAATCGGTAAACACCTTCCCCAGATGTTCCAAA
Source organism: Bacteroidota bacterium (assembly GCA_025363385.1). Lineage (GTDB taxonomy): Bacteria > Bacteroidota > Bacteroidia > Chitinophagales > Chitinophagaceae > Sediminibacterium. The sequence goes on from JANYEA010000139.1 coordinate 5,689, forward strand.
CCAAATATTCCCTGATTGATCCTTATAACTACAACCTACCTCCTGATACTGATCTGAACTCTGGGTTTTGACAAGCTTTAAATTTCTGCTGGTATAAGTGAGCTGTTGCTGTCCCTCACAAATAGAATGAAATACCAACAGCAGCAGTATAGCGTAAATGACTTTTTTAATTTCGAACATGGGGTTAATACGATTTATCGAACTCTCCTGTGAGTCTGAGTTCAACCTCATCGCTGACGCTAAATGTATCTAGTTTAGTACCCACACTATAGGCGAGTCGGCTTAATTTACCAATCCCCTTTACACCAATTTCGAAGCGCTTTGCCTGATCATTCTTATTGGTACCGATGATGGTCAGGTCTAAACTGATAGGTAAGGTAGTTGCCTTCATGGTTAATGAACCGTTCATTTTGTACTTATTACCCGCAATATGAGTGATAGAACTGGTGACGAAACTGATAGCAGGATATTTAACCACATCAAAAATATCGGGGCTTTTTAAGTGGTTATCTCTGATTTCAAAAAGTGTGGTTAGACTGGCCGTTTTGATATTCAAGGTAAATCTGGCATCAGAGAAATCTTCTTTCGTATTTGTCATACTGCCCTCAAAGTCTCCAAAGTAACCATCTACTTCAGAAATCATATGATGGGTAACGGTAAAGCCAACCTTACTATGAACTTTATCGAGTGTCCAAGTAGATTGCGATCGAGCACTAAATTGTACCAATAAAATGGCGGAAAGGATGAGTATCTTTTTCATCTGTGAGATTTTATATAATTGATTAAAGTTGGATTCTATAAAACAAAAATTATGGTTTTCTCAAAATCTTGTCCATCGATTTGCCCTTTGCCAGTTCGTCGATTATTTTATCTAAATAACGAACTTGGCGGGTGAGTGGAAATTCTATTTCTTCTACTCGATACCCACAAATCAAGCCCTTGATTAAAGTGGCATTTGGGTTGAGTGTTGCTTTATTAAAAAAGGTTTCAAAGCTGGCATTCTCGGCAATCAATGCTTCTAATTTTTTGGTATTGAATCCAGTTAGCCATTCAATCACCTGGTGCAATTCTGCTTCGGTTCTCCCCTTGGTTACTACTTTTTTTAAGTAATAAGGATAGGTCTTAGCAAAACTCATTTTTGCAATACGCGCATCTTGTTCGGGGGTAACTTTCATTAGTTGAAGAACATTGTTATTTAGGATTTTGTTTTTTCTACTCCATCTAGTATGGCCTGATCCAGAATTTCGATCTTAATATCTTTAAGATTTTTAAACTTGATACAATAGCCTGTAACTGTTGCTTTTCCAATTGTTTTACCAAAAGTATTAGGCAAATAGAGTTTATCGGCAATTCCCATCACATATACAGATATACCAGTTGTATTGGCGCTAATTCCAATTTGAAAAAAGGCCTTGGTTTTCCCATCTGCGTAATGAATGGTTCGATTCCCGTAGCCAATATTGGGATTCGAAACCACTTTACCTTTTTCATCTTTTCCATCTAAGAACCATAATGGCGCATCTGGTAATAATTGCATGATGTGCTGGTGCAGCTCTTCCATTTCTGCACGCTTTGCATCAGGAAATTCGTTGAGGTAATTTTGAATTAGAGCATCTATTTTCATTTCTAGAATTGTCAAATTAATTTCCTGGTTGTTTAGCAGCAGCAATAAGATTAACATCCACCAGTTCTAATGATTTTACCATATCCTTTACGGTGTCTTTGTATTTCTTGAAATGTGGTGTTAGAATATGCGACTGATACGCGCTTGTATCTGCATAGATTTCCAGGATGGTGATATGGGAAGGTTCGCTTTTATCTGCTACTGCGTAATAAGTTAAAACACCCAGCTCAAGACGAATAGCAGTTGCCATTTGTTCTTTCAATGCCAGCTTATATTTTTCTAATTGCAGAGGATCCACTTTTATTTTAGCCAATCGAACCATTTGATTTTTTGATTGTGCCATTGCTTGATTAAAGAATATACTAGATATTAAAAATAGGCTGATCAGTAGCATCAGCCTATTTATTTTGCGAAATTGCATTCGATATTATTTTATTATTTTGAAAACTTTATTTAAAGATCATGGTAGCAAACTCTGATAGATACACTCTCCAGTTTGTCCAGGTATGTCCACCTGCACTTTCGCGATAGATATATTTGAAGCCTTGTGCATCCAAGTCCTTCCGCATTTTAACTACGCTCTCGTACAAGAAATCATCCTTACCCACTGCGATCCAGTATAGGGCGGGTTTTGCTTTTTTCAAATCTACAATTTGCTGTATTCTTTTGGAGGTATCTACATTGATGCCAAATCTACTCAGGTCGGCAAATCCCATGCTCATCACACCGATGTATTGAAAAAGGTTCGGATTTTCAAAGCTGAGGTTCTGTGTTTGTAAACCGCCCATACTTAAACCGGTTACAGCTCTGCTTTCTTTATTTTTCTTAACCCTGAAATTAGATTCGATATAAGGAATCACATCAGCCACCAGGCTTTTTTCGAAGAGCATGCTTGCCATTCCTTGAGGGGTTTGCACCTCTGATTTGATAGGTGGTGTAACGGTTACTGCTGCAGCCTGACCTGGATTGCCATTGGTCATTACCACAATCATAGGTTTTGCTTTCCCACTATTAATGAGGTTATCTAAAATATTATTTGCCACACCAAGGGTTGGCCAAGCTTCTTCATCACCCCCGCCGCCGTGTAATAAATAGAGCACCGGATAATTGTCTTTGGAAGCGTTATAACCAGGAGGAGTATACACGAACATTCTTCTGGTTAAATTCAATGTGGGTGATTGGTACCAGATCGTTTGCACGGTTCCTTTTGGACCTTCTTTGGCCCAATAAAGTTCTGACGCTTCTCCCGAGATATAGAGCATGTTTTCGGTTCTGAAAGTACCATCTCTTGCCACTTTTAAATTAGCCGGATCAAGCGTTGTTACACTATCTACCACAAAATTATATCCATATAATTCTGGAGCCAGAGCCGGCACTTTTACAGACCAGATTCCCTTCGCTCCTTTTACCAGATCCACTATTTGGCGTTGCCCCTGAGGAGTGCTGGGCATCCAGTTGCCTGATAGTTTTACAGAGTTTGCACCCGGTGCTTTGATGCGGAAGGTTACTTCGTTATTGGCGCTAATTTCAGGAGAAATGATGCGTTCCATTTGGCCAACTTCTTGGGAGAAGAGATGTGTGGAGAGGAATGTTACTGAGAGGATAATAAGTTTTTTGAGCATATAGCAAGTTTGAGGGATTAAGTTACGTGATTTTTTTGGAGGGGGAAAACACAAAGGATATGTGGTAAATCAAAAAGATTCTAGTAAAAATATCTTAAAAGGAGAATCACTCTCCAAATCTTAAGGTCTTTGTATTATTGAGTGATAAGAGATATTCAGCAATACTATTTACTTCTAAATGAGTAAAGACGGGTTTGAAATAATTTATATAATTATTCAGTTCAAATACACTTAGCATTTTTACAAAATCAAACTGTACTTGTGGCTTAGAATTTGTAAAAACGATTAAGTTTCTTAACGGAACCTTCCTTGATCCCCAACCATGCTTTTTTAAAAATCCCTTATTGTCAGAAAGATAGTGAAGTAATCTATATAAGACATAGCTAGTTCTTTTAATTTGCTGAATTGGTGATCTAAAATATGAATTCTCAATAAATTGCTCACTCCAGTTTTTTGTTTCAATTATAAATACACCAGAAGGGCCTACCAATATGTGATCAATTTGTATTGATTTGATGTAATCATTTTCTTTTAGATGATAAATGGGTGGTTTAAAATTGAGCGAAAAGTCATTAATTAAAATATAATCATTTGATAGATAATCCAATTCTTTTACTACTCTACTTTCGCCAATTGCACCAGCAATAAATGACTGAAGTTCAGCAACAATGCTTTTTTTCTTTTCATACTCTTCCAATTCCAGTTTCCCTTTTTCGAGAACTGCTACTTCAAAATGGATTGTGTAATAATCGAATTGGCTTTTGATGTTTTCGTGAGATTTGATAAGCGTTTTTAGCTTATATCTTTTACGGATTTGTGCTGTTTTATCCAAGTAAAATATCTTGAACTTATTTTTTGCAATTCTGAATTTTGATGTTATTTGCTTCAAAATACTTGGCAATTCAGATTCGTTGAGGGAATGAATTTCTTGAAATAATTCATCTATTTCAGTTTGATTGATTTTATCAAAATAACTATCATTTTTCGCAATTTGTTCTTCCAAAGATTGAAGCTCAATTAAAATCGAATCCTTCTCAGCCAATATTATGTTTTCGAATTTGGAGATAATTTTTTGCCGATGAAATACGAGTGATTTCTGAAATTCTTGGACTTCATTCAATGAACTGAAATCATAAATGTCATGATTTTGCAAATATGCTTTTATATAAGTTAAGGACCCGATATTATTATATATCCTACACATGGTATTGCAAAGGAATAAAATGTCTTGATATTTGTGAAATATTTACCCTCTAAATACTAGAACCCATCTAACAAAGTATCTTTTGGTTTTACAAATAGGCTTTTAGAATTGATGATTTATGATAAACTCTCGAATAAAGATGTTTTTAATTCAACGCCCGGGTATATTGCGAAGGCTGGGAAATAGCGTTTCGTCTGCCCGAACGTCTGCTGATTGAAATTATTTAGGTGAAATTTATTACTGAAATTCGGTGTTGTTGTGTCGGCCCGAACCGCAGATGAACAAAGAAAAAATGATGATTGTTACTACGTCAGCCCAGCTTTGCACAAATACCAATGTTAGTGGCAGTTATTCTCTCTTTCGTTTAATGATTTCTTCAAGTCCTGGTCTGCAAGTCAGTAAATGCCAACCACCAAAAACGATGATTATTCTGTCGTTGGTATCTAATAACCTGTCAACTGTATTTATTAAAAACTGGTCTCGGATTTCTTTTGAAATCCTACCAATTTTTTGAAATTCCCCGATAGGCTCAAATGGATTAGTTGGTTCAAGTTCCGAAATGTCAAATGGTCTTTTTAATAGCTGCTCATAATTTGATTTGTAAAAACTAAATTTCTGCTCTGTCTGTGACAATGCTATTCCACCTTTTTTAATGATATAGTTTTGAACAAATCCGTTGTATCGTTTTTCTATTTCAACGCTGTCTGTAATGTGTTGCCCTTTAAGTCCCCACATAAGGCGTTCAGTAATTATGTAAGCTAAAAACTCTCCTTTTGAGTACGTTTTAAGCAACTCTTTAAATTCAAAGTCAACTGTCGGGTCGCCGTCAACAGTTTTTATTTTTAAACTGTCACTCAATATTTTGGCAAGTCCAATTTCGCCGTCTTTTAATAAAGCGTCCTGTTTAGAAGTGTAAATTTTCTTTGAAATATCGCCACCTTCATTAATTGCAATTTCGGGCTTGAAAGCGAAAAATTTTTGTTCAATTTTTGTGAACATCGGGTTTTCTATATCTGAATCATTTGTCAAATGGGTTACGCCACAAAACACAACTGTTTTTTTGCCGTTTGTAAATTCTAAAATGTATGGATTAGAAGGAAGTTGTCCGTTAGAGTCAAG
>JANYEA010000155.1 GCA_025363385.1 Bacteroidota bacterium
TTGCCTTGATTCATAAACAAACTGATTTACAGTAAGTTATGAAATGACCCATTTCAAATCGTCACCGACCTAATTTCCTACGAAACACATATATACCAAGACTTTCAAAGAACTAATAACTATTTTTACCGGACACTAGTGTTTGAATATTACTTTTTTAATTCAGTCTTATGTTGACTTCCCAGTTGAATTAAGTATATTTTATTATCGCCATCCACATAGTAATAAAGGAACAATTTCTTCCATAACCTTAAAAAAATTATTAACGATAACTGGAAATGGAAAGGATACCATTAAAGAGTTAATATTTAAAGATGATCGTGCATTTTTGCAGTATCAGCATTTAAAAAAGTATTCATCTTTAAATTTTGATACTGTATTAGAATATAATCAGGAAATAGAAATTGTGCCTTATGGAAATCATGCATTAGGTGCTATGTTTATGAACTATAATCACTTAATTACTCCAGAGTTGATAGATATATTTGATACAATGAGCAAAAAAATTGAAGGTTTCTATTTTGGCAGGTATGATTTACGTTGCAGTAGTATTGATGATTTAATGGCCGGGAAAAATATTTCAATACTGGAACTAAATGGTGCTGGCGCAGAACCTGCGCATATCTATGATCCAAATTTCTCATATTGGGAGGCTCAATTTGTACTTGCAGCTCATTATAAAATGATGTATGAAGCTGCCATAGTGAATAATAAAAAAGGAATTGATTATATGACTTTCCATTCCTTTAAAAAGATTAAAAGCCTAGAAAAAAAATATAAAAGAAATTAAATATGCCTTTAAAAAATAAAAAAATATTATTGGGAGTTACTGGAAGCATTGCAGCATATAAGGCAATTCTGATTGTTCGTTTATTAATTAAGTCAGGTGCTGAAGTAAAGGTTGTGATGACAAGTGCCGCAAAAAAGTTTGTTTCTCCTCTTGTACTGTCTGTTCTTTCAAAAAACAAAGTATATATTCAGTGGCATGAACAATATGAATGGAATAATCATGTGGAACTAGGAAGATGGGCAGATGTATTCCTGATTGCACCTTTAAGCTGTAATACCCTTTCAAAAATGGTTGGCGGGGGATGTGATAATCTTTTACTGGCAATATATTTATCAGCTGCCTGTCCGGTTGTGGTTGCACCTGCTATGGACGAAGAAATGTGGAATCATTCTTCTACTAAAAGAAATATATGTCATCTGATAGCTGATAGTCATAAAATAATCGAAGTAAATGACGGTGAATTAGCGAGTGGAATCTTTGGTATGGGAAGAATGGCTGAGCCAGAAAGTATCATCATCTTCTTAGAAGAAAACTATTTTCGGGAAGCTAATTTAGTAGGAAAACAAGTTTTGATTACCGCAGGTCCCACCCATGAATCAATAGACCCAGTTAGGTTTATTGGTAACAGGTCTTCAGGTAAAATGGGGTTTGCACTGGCAGAAGCATTTTATATGAAAGGAGCTAATGTTTTTTTAATTACTGGGCCTACAAAAGAGTTTCTTCGTTATAAAGGAATTGAAATGATTAAAGTTGAAAGTGCAAAGGAAATGTATCATGCATGCATTGAGTTCGAGTATGCAGATATCATTATTATGAGTGCAGCAGTAGCAGATTATTCCCCAATAATTGTTGCAGATCAAAAAATAAAAAAGAAAACCGAAACTATACAAATTGAACTTACAAAAACAAATGATATTTTAAAATACCTTGGATCCAAAAAGAAATCCAACCAATTCATAGCTGGCTTTGCTTTAGAAACTGAAAATGAATTAACGCATGCTACTCAAAAACTCATTGATAAAAATGCAGATTGTATCATTCTAAATTCATTAAACGAAGTTGCAGCTGGTTTTGAAAAAAACACCAATAAAATAACTATCATCAACAAAAAAGAAACAATAACATACGAAGCTAAACTCAAAAAGGAAGTAGCTTCTGATATTGTGGATTATATATTAACACAACTCTAGTTCAACCAAAACAGAATATAGTTTATCCAAATCTTGTTGATTGTTAAAACCTTGTATTGAATACCTTAAATAAAAATTCCCTTCATGAGCAAGAACCGGGATCTGAATTTTATATTCTTGATATAAAGTATTGTGTAATTTATCTGGTGAATCAATTTTAATTGGGATAGAAAATAACTGTGCAATAAAATCATTAGTAATGGTACTTAATGCACTTGTTTTCATTAAATCGCAAAATCTTTTTGCATTCGATTGAGTTAATGTTCTGCAATCATTTGCAACGGAAGTCCAATGATTTTTTTCCATAAATTCAATAGCAGCTGGAATAGTTAGAAATGCTGAGTAATCTCTAGTGCCTTGAAATTGATGATTATCTAAATAAATCGATGTGGATGGCTTGGGACTTTTATATCCCCAACTAATGATCAGTGGATCGAAGATTTGTTGCAAACTATTTTTTACATATAAAAAGGAAGATCCTTTGGGGGTTAGCATCCATTTATGACATGCACCTGTATATATATCTGCCCCTAAAATGCTTAAATTAATAGGTAATTGCCCTGGTGCGTGTGCACCATCTACATAAATTAAAATACCTCTTTGATTTGCAATGGCACAAATTTCTTCTATGGGTAGTCTTAATCCTGTTGAACTAGTAATATGGCTTATGAATATGAGTTTTGTTTTGTCTGAGATTCCATTTACAAATTGAATAATAAAATCTTCCTTACTTTCTAATGGGAAACGAATTTGAATCTTTTTATAGGTGGCACCTTTTTGTTCACAATAATATTTCCATGTTTTATCGCAGGGACCATATTCTAAATTAGTAGTCAGTACTTCATCGCCTGCTTTGATCTGTATACTCTTTGCTATGAGATTTACTGCATAAGATGGACTAGTTACATATACTACATCATCTGCGGAGCAGTTTAAATATTTCCCTAATGCCTGTCTTGAACTTTTTAAGTATTCAGGGCCGAGTTCATTAATAAAATAGGTAGGTTCTTCCTCTAACTCTCTTTGAAAATTTTGATAAGTATCAAAAACAGGTTTAGGGCAAGCTCCAAATGCACCAAAATTCAAATAAGTAATATCTTTTTTTAGCAGAAATTGCTCCTTTAGTAATTCCGAACCCATATGGTTTGTTTTATTTTAAGAAATCCCCTTTTACACGCAATCCTGCCTCATCATCTACCACTTTTTTCATCAATTTTTTTAACCCATTAGGCAATTGATCTGACTCTTCTACTGTTAATGGTCGAATTAATTCATGAAATTCATCCTCATCATCATAATAACCCAAATAGATGTCATAAATGCCTTTTAAATGAAGCCTGATGGAAATTTCTAGATCCTCTTCATATTGATGCATACTAATAACCGACCATTGGTCATCATCCAAAAAATCGAAGTGGATTTCAATTGTATCCTGTGTTAATGTATACCCTAAAAATTGATCTATCAATTTTGATGTATGATTATTTAAAAGGTCTTCGTAGTTCATTGCTTGATTTTAAACAAATAAACAACATTTCAATGAGCTTTGTTAAATGTGACAAAGGTTACTTTGAAAGGCTGTTAGTTACAGTAAATTTGTATCTATGAAAAATATCCTTGCGAATTGGAATTTTATGCGTGCAATTAGGTTAATTCTAGGAGTAATTATTTTGGTTCAGGGATTTGAAGCCAGAGAATGGATGTATGCTTTTGCTGGGATTTTATTGGCTGGAATGGCAATCGCAAATATTGGATGTTGCGGGGTAGGAGGTTGCAATGTTCCTTCAAGAAAGACCGATAAGGAATTCATTAATAAAGATATTACTTATGAAGAAATTCATTAATGATCAAAAACTCTACTTGCTTGGTGCTTTTGCAGGTGCTGTAAGTGGTTTTTTGTATTGGAAGTTTATAGGGTGCAGCTCTGGAACTTGCATGATTACCTCATCGCCGGTGAGGAGTACCCTTTATTTTTCGATGATGGGGGCTTTGTTTTTTGGAATCTTTAAAAAAGAAAAAAATGCAGAACAATCATAGTTTTCAGGAACTGATAAATGGAGATACACCTGTTTTAGTAGACTTTTCAGCCGAATGGTGCGGACCATGTAAAATGATGGCGCCCATTTTAAAAGATGTTAAAGCAGAGGTTAATGATACTGTTAAAATCATTAAAATAGATGTTGACAAAAGTCCGCAAGCTGCAAGTGTATATCAAATACAAGGTGTACCAACACTTATATTATTTCAAAAAGGAGAAATACTTTGGAGAAAATCTGGTGTATCCAGTGCAAAAGATCTTGTAAAAATAATTACAGAAAAGGCAAAATAAAACCCGGCATTTACCGGGTTTTATTTTTATTAGAATCTTTCCAATTTTGTAAAGAAAAAGTCTCCTTCAATTGTGGCATTTTCATCACTATCACTACCATGAACTGCATTTTCTCCAATGGAAGCTGCATATAACTTACGAATAGTACCCTCAGCAGCTTGTGCTGGGTTAGTGGCTCCAATCAATTCTCTGAAATCAGCAACGGCATTCTCTTTCTCTAAAATGGCAGCAACAATTGGCCCGCTGATCATAAAATCAACCAATTCCTGAAAAAATGGACGTGCTCTGTGCACATCATAGAATAAACCTGCTTGTTCTTCAGAAAGTTGAATCCATTTCATCGCTTTCACTTTAAATCCAGCTTTGATGATTTGGTCTAAAATTGCACCAGTGTACCCTTTTGTGGTAGCATCTGGTTTAATCATGGTAAAAGTTCTATTGCTCATAATTTTAAATTTCGGCTGCAAAACTACGCATTTATTGGCGTTTTGAAGGATGAATTGCTTTGATTTTGTTATTTCTATTAAATTGATTTGATAGAATAAGACGGATGACGCAATTTTGCCGCCATTATATGCAAAGCATCTCTTTATTCTATCCGCAACTCCATACACCCAGCAAGGCAGTGATTACTATGCACCAAAAGCCCGATGGTGACGCAATGGGTTCTGCTCTTGGCTTGTATCATTTTTTGGTTGCCATGGGACACCAGGTTCAAGTGATTTCTCCTACAAACTGGGCTGATTTTCTAGATTGGATGCCTGGTGTAGATAAAGTAATGGATTTTGAAAAGAATCGGGAAAAAACCAAAAAGTTGCTGGAAGAAACAGATTGGTTATTCTGCCTAGATTTCAATGTGTTACATAGAACTAAGAATCTTGAAAAATACCTGATAGAGGCAAATTGTACCAAAATTCTTATTGATCACCACGAACAACCCCAGGAAGATACATTTGATTTTGGTGTAAGTAATACCAAAAAAAGTTCTACATGTGAAATGGTTTATGATTTTATAGTAGATTCTGGAAATGGCTCTGTACTAAACCTAGATATGGCAGAAAGTATTTATACGGGTTTAATGACAGATACTGGCTCATTTAGATTTCCAGCCACAAGTGCTTCAGTACACCGTGCGATTGCTCATTTGAAAGATTTGGGTTTAGAACATACTAAAGTGCATGAGCATTTGTACGATAATTTTTTGGAAAACAGATTGCGTTTTATAGGATTTGCTTTAATGAATAGAATGGAAGTGCTCTATGAATTCAATACGGCTCTTATGTATATAAAGCATTCTGATTTGCATAAATATGATATCCGAACAGGTGATACGGAAGGTTTGGTGAATTATTTACTTACTATTCAGGGTATTAAATTCGGCGCTTTGGTTATAGATAGGGATGAAGAAAGAAAATGGAGCTTTAGAAGTAAAGGTAGATTTGATGTGAATACCTTTGCACGCATGAATTTTGAAGGAGGTGGACATGTAAATGCTTCCGGAGGCAGAAGCAGTGATAGTTTAGAAGAAACAGTTAATAAGTTTAAACAAGTAATAAAAGAGTATAAAAATCAACTAAAATAAAAAATGAAAAACACCATCAAGCTTTTACTAGCGATTGTATTGTTTGCAAGCTGTAATCAATATGAAAAAACACCCTCAGGTCTTGCATACAAAATCATAAAAGGAACAGGCAAAGACAAATTGAAAAATGGTGATGCAATTAAACTAAATATTGAGTATAAACTGTCTTCAAAAGATTCTATTTTGAGCAGCTCTTATGGTCATATCCCTGTTTATTTTGTATTGGATACTGCACACTTAGGTAAATATAATTTTACTGAATTATTGACTTCTTCATCAGTAGGAGATAAAATTGAATTCCGTTTAAGTGTAGATACTTTGAAGAAATTAGGGATGATTGATTACAATACTATTTTCCATAAGGGCGAATTCATAAATGGTAAAGTGGATATCCTTTCTTCATTCAAAGGTCAACCTGAAATGATGGAAGATTATACCAAAGAATCAGTTGCAGAAAAAAATAAGGAAATGGAAGTTCTTTCTTCTTATGCAAAAAAGAATAATATTAAAACTGTTACCACAGCAGCAGGTGTTTTAGTTGAAGTTCAAAATGAAGGAACAGGCCCTAAAGCCGATTCAGGAATGGTAGCTGTAGTTTTATACAGAGGAACTTTTGTAGATGGCAAAGCTGCTTTCGATTCAAATATGCTTAATGGAAAACCTACTACTGCAATGCCTTTTAAAGTTCCAATAGGTGCTGGAGCAGTTATTAAAGGTTGGGACGAAGGTTTACGTTTATTTGGTAAAGGCGGAAAAGGACGTTTATTGGTTCCTTCTATGTTGGGTTACGGTCCACAAGGTTCGGCTCCAGTAATTCCTGCTTATGCAAATTTAATTTTTGATGTAGAAATTACTGATGTTACCGTAGCTCCTCCACCTGCACCTAAACAAGAAATGCCTATTTTACAGGGTCAGCCACAATCTAATCCACACAAACAATAAGTGTAAATTCAGAATATTTTAAAGCCGTCTCATTAAATGAGGCGGCTTTTATTTTTAAACCTACTTCAAAGCACATATATTAGTAAAAAAATGAGAAAAGCTTTACTTATCTCTATATCATTCTCGCTTTTTATATATAATAGTTCTTGTTTGGAAATGAACTCCACAAAGAATAAAAAGGAAATTGCCAAATTGGAAATTGAGAAAACTGAATTAGCTTTTTCAAAAATGGCTGCAGATAGTGGCATAGAAGTTGCCTTTGCTTATTATGCAAGTGAAAATGCGATTATCAAAAGACAAAATGATAGTTTGATAATGGGCATAACGGGTATTCGGAATTTTTATAAAGATCAGAAATTTAAAAAAGTAAAACTAAGTTGGAAGCCATATTTTATTGATGTTTCAGCATCTGCCGACTTAGGGTATACTTTTGGTAAATACGAATTTGTTCAAACAGATAGGAGCGGAAAGGTTACTGATTTTAAAGGCATATTTCATACCGTATGGAAAAAAACAGAAAAAGGTGAATGGAAATTTGTATGGGATTAACCTGTCTATTTTTTCATTAAGTTGATCAAATGAATGGCTTCCATAGCTTCTTTTACATCATGTACCCTTAGAATATCTGCACCATTCATTAGACCAACAGTATTTACAACTGTAGTTCCATTCAATGCTGTTTCTGCCGTTCCACCTAAGGATTTATAAATACTAGATTTTCGAGACACCCCCAATAAGATGGGTTTTCCTAATATTTTAAGATTAGCTAAATCCCTGATAATTTGAAAATTAGCCTCCATCGATTTACCAAAACCAAAACCAGGATCAATAATCAGGTCTTTAATACCAGCAATATGGCATGCTTCCATTCTTTCTATAAAAAAGTCAATAACTGCTTTAATATTTTGATTATCAGATGCAAAATGATGCAAGTTTGTTCCGTCTCCTCCATGGTGCATGCAGATATATGGCGTTTTGAGTAATGCTACAGTATCCAGCATATTTACATCTGTGAAACCAGCACTCACATCATTTACAATAGAAGCACCTGCCTCAACTGAAATTCTTGCTACTTCTGAATAATAAGTATCAATTGAAATAATCACTTCTGGGAACTGCTGAACAATTGCCTGTATAATTGGTACCACTCTCTCTATTTCTAATTCAGCACCAATATTTACACTTCCTGGCCTTGTACTTTGTCCTCCTATATCTAAAATACTTGCACCCAAAGCAATCATTTCGCCAGCCTTTCGAATGGCTTCCTCCATATTATCCACACGACTATCGCTGTGAAAGCTGTCTGGAGTACAATTGATGATACCCATCACAACAGGTTGTTCCCATTTTATCAATCTTCCATTACAGTTAAGTATAAACATAGAGACTATTCATTTATCTTGCATTCATTCAAAGATATTATATAGCGCTTAACGCGGGGAATAAAATGGAAACGAATATTCAATACGATCAGGCAATCTCGCAATGCCGAGACATATTTATAAAGAAGACAAAAGATTATGGTACCGCCTGGAGGGTTTTAAGAACCATTTCTGTAGTGGATCAGATTTTTATTAAAGCCCTTCGAATAAGAACCATTCAGGATAAGAAAACACAAAAAGTGGAAGATGGCATTCCTTCAGAATTCAAGGGAATCGTCAATTATGCCGTTATTGGCTTAATCCAATTGTCTTTAAACCATCCTACTGTTGAAGAATTACAAGTTGATATAGTGGAAGAGCAGTATCAGAAATATGTTGACTTTGCCAAAGCTACTATGTTAAATAAAAATCACGACTATGGGGAGGCTTGGCGCGATATGAGTCAGGAAAGTTTTGCTGATCTGATATTAGTCAAACTCCTCAGAATTAAACAGATCCTGCACAATGATGGAAAAACACTTATTAGTGAAGGTATAGATGCCAATTATGTTGACATATTAAATTATTCCATTTTTGCTTTAATATTAATTGAAGAAGGAAAGCATTAAATATTGAACATGAAAAAAATATTGTGGATAGTAAGATGGATCATTGGATTACTATTTATTTTTTCAGGGTTGGTTAAAGCAAATGATCCACTAGGATTAAGTTATAAAATTCAAGAATTTTTTGAAGTGTGGGGTTGGCATGCGTTTCATGATTACACCCTTTTTTTAGCTATGATGCTAAACGTTTTTGAAATTTTCACAGGCGTGGCAGTTATTGTGGGTTGGAAAATAAAAATAGTTAACTGGTTACTTTTATTGCTTATAATTGCCTTTACTTTTTTAACAGGCTATGCCCTGTTTTCTGGAAAGATTACAACTTGTGGCTGCTTTGGCGATTGCATTCCATTAAGTGCTGCTCAATCTTTTATGAAAGATATTTTTCTTTTTGTACTCATCATCATTTTGATGGTACTAAGCGAAAAATATCATCAATCTGAATTTAAATTAACTTCTGTTTTAATTTTGAGTATCAGTTTAGTAGGTCCAATTGAAATACAATTATTTGTATTAAAAAATCTGCCCATTGTAGATTGTCTGCCATTTAAAAAAGGAAATAATATTCAACAGCAAATGCAATTACCAGCTGGAGCTATAACTGATAGTTTTGCGCTCCATTTCATTTACCAAAAGAATGGGAAAGAATTCAGTTTTGATCAGGCACATTTTCCTGTTGATTTTGATTCTAGCTATATCTATGTTAACAGAAAAGATGAACTGGTTAAAAAAGGGAATGGCTTAAAAGCTGCTATTGCAGATTTTTCATTGCGAACATTAACGGATACAGATACTACTAATCTTTTATTTGATACGCCTAAATACGTAATGATTATGGCCAAGGATTTTTCAGAATATATTGAGTGGGAGGGAACTGTAAATAAAATAATCAATCAGGCAGCCAGTCATAAAATATCTATTGTTTTAGTAACTGCAGATGCAAAAACTGCAGAAGAAAAATTTCAGAATATTCCAATCCTCAAATGCGATGCAACTGTAATGAAAACAGCCGCAAGGGTTACTCCAACTATTTTTTTAATGCAAGGATCCAATATAAAAGGAAAATACAGTTATAGAAATAGTACTGAAATTGAAAGTGCTTTGAGGAATTGGTAATTTTAGGAAATAATTACTTCATTAATTACTTCTTCACCAAAAGCTTCATTAACCCTTGCAATGATCTGAGGTTTTTGATATTGTAATTCGTTTTTAAGCGGCCCTACCGAAGTTTGTATATATAACTTGTGATTGAATATTTTTATTTTCTCAGTGTATTTTGCGATGGTTTTGCCCATTAGTGTTTCCCATATAACTTCAATCTGAGCTGCACGTACACCGTTGTTCAGTTTACTTTTTTTAAGAAACCCTTTTAATGCATCACCAATATGATATTCAGACATATTGTAAAGATAGGTTAATGGGCATATATTTTTATTCGATTTCTATTAACTGAAAACTGGTGGTAGCCTGTGTTAACTGATCTTTTAAGCGCTGTGAGTGTGTATCTGTGATAAAAACCTGACCATCACTTTCTGTACAAACCCATTTTAATAACTGATACATCCGTTTCTCATCGAGCTTTTCAAATACATCATCTAATAATAGAATAGGAGCATAGCCCTTTTGTTGTTTTAGAATTTGCCATTCCGCTAATTTCAAAGCAAAGAGCAAGCTTTTTCTTTGACCCTGTGAAGCTTCATTTTTAAAAACCTGATCCTGCATTTTAAAAATAATATCGTCTTTATGAATTCCGGAACTGGTTCTTTGAAGTAATCGATCTTTTTGTATATTCATCTGAAACAAGGCTTCCATGTTATGATGAATTAATTGACTTTCATAAAACAATTCTATATGATCGGAATCGCCTGCAATTTTTGCATAGATTACTGCCACCAATTGAAGGTATTCTTCCAAAAACGATTTACGAATCTCATGCAATTGATTTCCTTTTTGGCAAATTTGCAGATCTAAGATTTGCATTAAGGATTCATCTATTAAACCTGTTTCACCTAATTGTTTTAAAACAGAGTTCCTTTGCTGTAATAATTTCTGATAATCAATTAGTAGTAATAGATACTGCTTATTAAACTGAGAAATGATAGTATCGATTAATTTTCTTCTTTCCTCACTTGAACCTGAAATAATGCTAATGTCATCAGGGGCAATCATTACGCAGGAGAATTTTCCGATATGATCAGAAAAACGTTTATAACTTTCTTCATTGAGTATTAATTCTTTTCGATTGTTCTCTCTCAATATAAAAACCAAATGCTGATCATTATGATGTAATTGATATCGGCCCTCTAGACGTAAACCCAACATTCCATGATGCACATTGACTGAATCAACTCTTGAAAAATAACTTTTTGAAAAGCTCAAATAATAGATAGCATCCAACAAATTGGTTTTCCCTGAGCCATTTTTACCGCAAATGCCAATTACCCGATCCTTAAAATAAAAGGATTGCTGAACATAATTCCTAAATTGCGTAAGTATAATATTTTGAAGTTGTAGCATTTGAGCTGGCAAATTAATCAACTCATTTCTTAATTTGAGGGTTGAGTCTGCGAGAAAGCATTTATTTTTAATAAAAAAATAGGTTTTGAAGACGATTCTATCCAAAGAGCAACTTGCTTTAACCATCAAAAGGTTGGCAAATCAGATACTTGAAAATCATCCGCATCTGCAAAACACCGTTATTATTGGGTTGCAGCCTCGTGGCATATTCTTGAGCGATCGAATTGTACAAGAATTAAAGAAACTGGTTGACCCTGTAACCATACAATACGGCAAATTGGATATTACTTTTTATAGGGATGATGTCCGGAAGAGTTTACACATAGCCAGCAATACTGATATATCTTTTAGTATTGAAAACAAAAAAGTGATATTGGTGGATGATGTATTGTATACTGGTAGAACAATTCGCGCCGCCTTAGATGCATTGCTTGATTTTGGAAGGCCCTCTAAAGTGGCATTATGTGTATTGGTTGACAGAAGATTTAGTAGAGAATTACCCATTCAACCAGATTATTTGGGAAAAGCCATCGACACGATATTTTCACAACGCGTGACCGTTTTATGGAACGAAAACGACGAAAATGAACAAGTTATGTTGTTTGATAACTAAAACGTTTATCTTTGATCTTTAATGAAACTATCTACCAAACACTTACTTGGTATTAAGCACCTCTTACTGGAGGATATTAAGCTTATTCTATCTACTGCAGCTCAATTCAAAGAGGTATTACAAAGACCCGTAAAGAAGGTTCCTTCTCTCAGAGACGTTACTATTGTAAATCTTTTTTATGAGAATTCTACTCGTACAAGAATGTCTTTTGAATTGGCAGAAAGGCGTTTATCTGCAGATGTGTTAAATTTTGCCGCAAGTAGTTCTTCTGCTGCTAAGGGGGAAACCCTTTTAGACACAGTAAATAATATTTTAAGCATGAAAGTAGACTTGGTGGTGATGCGTCATAGTGCTTCTGGTGCACCTCACTTTCTGGCACAACATATTCCTGCTGCCATCGTAAATGCGGGTGATGGTATTAATGAACATCCTACACAAGCTTTACTGGATGCGTTTTCTATGCAGGAAAAATTTGGTTCATTAGAAGGACTTAAAGTTGCCATTATTGGAGACATCATGCACAGCAGGGTGGCGCTTAGTAATATGTATCTTTTACAAAAAATGGGGGCTGAAGTAACCGTTGCTGGTCCACCGACCCTTATCCCAAAATACATCAGTGAGGCTCTGGGTGTTAGAGTTGAATACAATTTAAAAAAAGCATTGCAGTGGTGCGATGTAGCAAATGTGCTGAGGATTCAACTGGAAAGACAAAATCAACCTTTATTTTCATCTTTAAGAGAATATAGCCTTACCTATGGTATTAATAAGAAATTACTGGAATCTCTGGGAAAAGAAATGGTGATCATGCATCCTGGCCCCATCAATAGGGGTGTTGAATTAGATAGTGATGTGGCTGATGGGTCTTCTTCTATCATTTTGAACCAAGTAGAAAACGGAGTAGCTGTGAGAATGGCCGTTTTGTATCTTTTGGCAAGCCGTGAAAACTAATATTTCTTTCCATTATTTTCAGTAGTAAATTGTTAGCTCAATCTAATTTATGCAAAGAATCTGTTTATTCCCTGGCACATTCGATCCAGTTACATTAGGGCATATTGATATAATTAATAGAGCATTGCCTTTATTCGACAAAATAGTAGTAGGCATTGGTATCAATTCTTCTAAAAATCCTATGTTTAGTGCTGAACAGAGAATGCAATGGTTTAATGAGATCTATAAAGATGACCCCAGGGTTGAAAGTGCAGTTTACGAAGGTCTAACCAT
Source organism: Bacteroidota bacterium (assembly GCA_025363385.1). GTDB lineage: Bacteria > Bacteroidota > Bacteroidia > Chitinophagales > Chitinophagaceae > Sediminibacterium. The sequence goes on from JANYEA010000155.1 coordinate 13,169, forward strand.
ACAATATTGTGAGAAAATCAATGCACATTTTATTTTAAGAGGAATCAGATTTGTTTCTGATTTTGAATACGAAAAATCTATTGCTGATGCCAATCGTACCTTGGATCGAGGCATCGAAACTATTTTCCTTACAGGTGAGCCAATGTATACTTCAGTTGCGTCTACCATTGTAAGAGATATCTTGAAAAACGGAGGTAATGCATCTCCTTTCTTACCACAGGCAGTTATTAATTCTTTGTATCCCTAAATATTTCTACGATGACAATTTGGTTTAAACCTGATTTACAGGTGAAGGATTTTATTCACTTTGGCAAAAATACCATGGGCGATTTTCTTGGGATTGAATTTGTAGAATTGGGAGATGATTATATCAAAGCTACCATGCCGGTTGACGAAAGAACCAAACAACCTTATGGTTTATTACATGGTGGGGCATCAGTTGTATTAGCAGAAACACTGGGAAGTGTGGGAGCTATATTAACTGTTGACCCTGAGTTATATCAATGTGTTGGATTGGAAATAAATGCTAATCATATTAGGGGTATTAAGCAGGGATATGTTACCGGTATTGCCAGCCCCATACATATTGGCGCCACTACACAGGTCTGGGATATTCGCATTTATGACGAAAGAGAAAAATTGGTATGTGTGAGTAGACATACCGTGGCGGTGATCAAAAAGAAACACTAATAAACTAATTCAGAATTGTCTAAAACTGTTTTAATAGTTTCATAAGATTCCTGAAGTCTTGATAGAATATTTGAAGGCTTCGTCCACTCAATAGCTGTAATATCTTCTTCCATTTGAGGAACTAATGCAGGCACACCAGAAACAGTCATTCTATACCAATGCGATTCCTTAATGACTTCCCGTTTTTGATAAACATCAAAATAGGCATGTTGCGTTACTACAACTAATTTTCCCAGTGTTAAGTTTTGAACCCCGGTTTCTTCCGTTACTTCTCTTATGGCACAGGCTTCAATGGTTTCATCTTTATCCAATTTGCCTTTTGGCAAATCCCATTTCCCTCTTCTAAAGATCATTAGTAAATCCCCATGCTCATTTGTAACAACTCCTCCTCCTGCAAGTATTATCGGCTTTATATTATTCATTTTGACATTTGACTTTTGATTTTCGACTTTTCTCATCAAATATACTAGTGCAATCTTTACCTTCGTGAAATGACAAATGAAAAAGCTGTTGCTGAGAAATTATTGCAGGTTGCTGCAGTTAAACTGAGTCCAGAAAACCCTTTTACTTGGGCTAGTGGCTGGAAAAGCCCCATTTATTGTGATAACAGAAAAATATTATCTTTTCCATATACACGTGATTTTATTAAAAGTGAAATGTGTAATGTAATTTTTGAAAGCTTTCCCAATGTGGATATGCTAGCGGGTGTGGCCACTGCAGGTATTCCCTGGGGTGCAATGGCTGCTGATCAACTAAAGCTTCCTTATATCTATGTAAGACCCAAACCTAAAGAACATGGTTTGGGAAATCAAATTGAAGGTTCATTTGAAGCAGGAAAATCTGTTTTGGTGATTGAAGATCTGATCTCTACAGGAAAAAGTAGTTTAGAAGTGGTCACCGTTTTAAAGAATGCCGGATTGAATGTTGTAGGAATGGTTTCAATATTTACCTATGGATTTTCAGTTGCCGCAAAAGCATTTGAAGAAGCTGGTGTTCATTATCAATCTCTTACAAATTATAGTAGTTTGATAGAATTAGCTGTAGAAAGGGGTCAAGTAACTCCTGAAACACAAGAATTACTGCTTCAATGGCGTGAAGATCCAGCTAATTGGAAGGGGATTTAATAAAAATGATATGAAAAAAGCAAGCATCTTTATTCTGTTCTTTATTGGATTTTCATTGAAAAGCCAAGCGCAAGAATCAAAAGTTCAATGGATCACCGTTAAATCTGCCAATTTAAAATGTTGGGAATGCAAGGAAAGATTAGATAAGTATCTGATCATTGAAAATAAGTCCAATATGGAAGGTGGCATCGTTCAATGGAAATTCTTCCTTTTACAAGGGGAAATAAAATTGCAATACTATCCGGATCGGGTTACCCCAGACATGATCAGAACAGCTTTGAATAACGCTGGGTTTGATGCTGATAACGAATTAGCCACTGAAGAAGCGTATAAAATGCTTCCACAAGCTTGTAAAAGAGCAGATGAAGGAGGAGGGCCTCAACTTAGAAAACCCTGTCATTTAGAACCCTTGCATTAATAAGATTAGAATAAACTCAATTTATGCCTTCCTTCATAAGTGAATGGCACTGTTTTATATATACCCGCTTTGCCAACGCGGGTAGTTCCTTTTACGGTAACCAACACTTCGTTACTTAATACTAAATTCAGGGCATTTTTATAAAACTCTTTTAAGTCTAAAGCAATTTTAGAAGGAAGAATAAAATCTGCTTTTTTGGAGATATGCATACTAGTATCTAAATTCATTTTACCTAAGTAATGATTGTCAACATACACATCCGCATCTACATTTTTCAGTTCAAGTCCGAAATTATTAGGGTTAAAATAAACTAACTCCATTGCAAGATTTGTTTTATCAAAACCAAATTGATCCAGTTTTATATTTCGCACTTCTCTGTATTCGAATGTTTTTGGGGTAGCACAAGAAATCAGCAGAATTACTAAAAGGATAGAAGTAGACCAAATTTTCATGCAATATCTATTTGAGTGCAAAATAGGGTAGATGCTCTAATATTCGTCTAAATCAATTGTTATATTTCGTAGTTTTACTACTAAATACATTGGCTTTTTTAGCTAAAAAATGGAAAATTAAAATGCAAAATTTAATAGTAGTAATATTTTATTATAAAATACTGTAATAGAATATATTATAAATGTTATTGAAATATTTAATCAAATATTAATATTGAAGAATTAAGCATATTAAGATGAATATAGAGCAAAAAAATAATGTAGATAAAAATGTAAAAATTTTAAGTGATATACAATACTTTGGAACAGTTAATTGGTATAAAATGTTGTTTAAATTTTCAAATATACAAATTGAGCAATATGAATCCTACCGAAAAATGAGTTTTCGTAACCGATGCATCATTGCAGGTAGTAACGGGTTGATCAATTTAACTGTTCCCTTGGAAAAAGGTAGGAGCCAGAAACTATTCATCAAAGATGTAAAAATCAGTTATACAGAAAATTGGCAGGAGCAACATTGGCGGTCAATTCTGTCCTGTTATGGGAATTCCCCATTCTTTGAATACTATGCAGAAAGCCTAAAACAGGTGTTTAGCATAAAACCAATTTTCTTAATGGACTTAAATTGGCAAACAATGGAATGGGTTAAAAGGCGTATCAAATTAGAAGGCCAATTATCGAAATCGATGAATTACTCAGAAAACACTTTAGCTCCCATTGTAGATGCACGGAATCTGAGTTGGCCTAAAAACTATGATCAGGCAGACAATTGTATTCGGTATCAGCAGGTGTTTGAAGATCGAATAGGATTTAAACCTAATCTCTGTATTTTAGATTTGATGTTTTGTAATGGTCCTGCATCAAAAAGCATTTTGTTAAGTAGGGTTAATAATTAACGACTCTTTGATAAACCAACTTAACAAGATACCCTAACTTTATACCTCTAGGGACAGTTTACTTTACTCACGATTGATGTTTCCCCTGCATGAAGAAAGCATTCTTATTGATGTTTATATTTTTGATTCTTGAAAACCTGAGGGGGTTTGCGCAAGATTACTCAAATAAGGGCACTGATTTTTGGATACCTTATGCCGGACATATAGATAGCACTTCTTCAAGGATGGCTTTATATATCTCTTCTGATAACAATACCAACGGGCAAGTTGAATTGGCCGGAAATATCATTCCATTTTCAGTTGTTGCCAACCAGGCTGCTACCATAGAAATTTCACCGGCTGTATATGCGGTATATAATGGACAGTCTGATGGGATTGGTATTGGTAAAGGAATACATGTGATATCTGCTAAACCAATTGTGGTGTACGCACATATTTTAAACCAAGCACGTTCCGGATCAACCTTGGTTTTACCAACAAATGTTTTGGGAAGAGATTATATTGCTTTAGCTTATACTCAGTCTACCAATAATGTATTTACAGCAAAAAGTCAGATCACGGTAGTTGGAGTTGAAAACAACACTTTAATTGAAATAAAGCCTGTTGCAACGGATATCTTAAATTTACATTTGGCAAATATACCTTTCCTAGTAACCTTAAATAAGGGTGATGTTTATCAATATCAATCATTTATAGATTTAACGGGAAGCAGTATTAAAAGTGTTTCAAATGCAGGAATTGGATGTAAACCCATTGCCGTTTTTACAGGTAGTACCTGGACATCCTTTAATTGCGCCAATGCTAGCGGAGGTGATAATTTGTATCAGCAATTATTTCCCATTGGAACATGGGGTAAAAATTTTGTAACTGCTCCATTTGCAAATCGGGAATCTGATATTTTCAGAATCATCGTAAAAGACCCTGCAACCATCGTTACCTTAAATGGAAATATTTTAAACAGTAATACATTACATAATGGAATTTATTATGAATATCAAAATGCAAATGGAACTGCCAATGCCCCTTTCTTTGTTGATCAATGCAGATAAGCCAATTGAAGTGATTCAGTATATGACTTCATTAAATTGTGATTCAAGAAACCCAGCTCAATGTCCGAATAATAAATGTCCATTTCCTGGAGACCCAGAGATTGTAACTATAAATCCTTTAGAACAAACCATCAGTAACGTAACAGTTGTTTCGGCAAGAAAAGATCTTACACCACCCAATACGAACATTGATTTCCACTATATCAATGTAATTATGAAAACGGTATTTACTAGCAGTTTAAAAATAGATAATGCCAGCCCTACAGGAAATTGGATTCCCATTCCGAATTCGATATATTCCTATTTACAAGAGGATGTAACCAATAGTACTTTAAACAATCCTAGTCATAATCTACATGCAGACGATGGTTTTATTGCAATTGCTTATGGGATGGGGTGGGTAGAATCATATGGTTATAATGCCGGAACAAATGTGAGAGATTTTACGCAATCTATTGCATTTCAAAATCCATATAAAAGAATAGATTCAGCAATAACTTGTGTAAATACAGCTTTTAAATTTTCCTTCCCGTTAAATTTCATTCCAAGTTCTATTAAGTGGGATTTTAGTGCTGCCCCGAATATTGTTCCCAATACTACTATCATCCCTTCTTCATCACCTGTTTTATATGATAGTGCAACTTCCTTTAGAAATCCCATTTTATATTATTTTAGTCCTCAGCAAACATTTCTGTTTACACATTCAAATACACCTGCATTAAGAGATACCATCAAATTGTATACTACATCATCCACTCCGGATGGATGTGGAAGTTTGGAACAATTGTTTCAGATACCCGTTAAAGTAATGGACTTACCTCAGGCAAACTTTACCACAAATAATAGTGGCTGCCTGATAGATTCGGTGCATTTTTTTGATGCTACAAATACAAATGGGGAATCTATTGTAGAAAAAGCAATATGGGATTTTGGTGATAACACATTCGACAGTATTTTAAATCCTGTTAAAAAATATTTGTTCAGTAATACCTATCTCATTCGATTTCGACCAATCACAAATTATGGTTGTATTGGTGACACCACCATCCGGAAGTCATTTACAGATTTTCCAATAGCTCAGTTTACTGTATTAGATGGATGTAAAAATCAAGCAATTAAAATTACTGATCATTCAAATGCAGTAACGGGTTCCACAATCGTAAAATGGTATTGGGATTATGGTAATGGTACTAAAGACACACTTGCCACCAACCAATCCAGATCAATTACTTATTTAGATACAGGATCTGTTACCATTAGCTTAATAGTGGAATCGAATTCTGGTTGTTTGAGTAAGTTGTTCAAAAAAACAATTCAAATTAAACCATTACCGGATCCGGGATTTATTCTTCCAGAAGTTTGTCAAAATGATGCAGTCACTCAATTTCTTGATACCACCAAGATTTCTGATAACAGTAATAATTTTACATATGAATGGAATTTTAATGCGGGTATTCCAGGTATTATTCCTGGGCCAGTTCCCATTACGATATCCGATCTAACCACTAAAAATCCTAAAGTAACTTATACCAAACCTGCTAATTATATTGTAACAGAAAAAGTTACTTCAGCTTCCGGTTGTGCTATTATTATTTCGCAACCATTTACGGTTAATGGAAGTAATTCTAATCCAGATTTTGAAGTGTTAAATGGTAATACTTTTTGTAGTAATCAGATGGTAAGTATCAGAAATAAATCAACCATGATTGATTTTGGAAATGTAACAAGGCTAGATATTTATTGGGATACGAATGACCTCACAAAAAAAACATCCATTGAAACTCCTTACTTCGATTCGATTTATAGTTTTTCCTATTCAAATTTTCAAAGCCCTATCAGTAAAAATTATACTATTCGTTTAGTTGCTTTTTCTGGGTCTGCTGTATCATGTAAAAAATCATTAGAAAAAACAATCACTGTTTTTCAAAGTCCTAAAGTTAGTTTTGGTATGATACCAGGAATTTGTTCTAACGACCAACCCAGATTAATTAAAGAAGCAAGCTATGATACGAATGTACCAAATGCAATAGGTAGTCCATTTTATTCGGGCAATGGGATTTCAAATTCCTTAACTGGATTATTTGATCCAAGTATTACTGGTGCTGGAGGTCCTTTTATGATTAAATATGTAAGTATCTCTGATAAGGGTTGTAGAGATTCATTATCTCAATCAATTGTGGTTTCGCAAACACCTGTTCTTGAATTAGGACCTAATAAAGTTGTCTTAGAGAATGGCCAGGTAACCATCACACCGCAAATTGTACAGGGAAATAATCTAAAATATATTTGGTCGCCTTCCACTTATTTAAATAGTAATACAGTATCAGAACCCATATCATCTCCAAAGTCAGATATCACATATCAGTTATTAGTTTCAGGGGATGGGAATTGTACCGCCACAGATAGTATTTCTGTAAAAGTTTTGTTTGCCCCTTTAATACCAAATGCTTTTTCTCCAAATGGAGATGGTGTGAATGATACTTGGAAAATTCAGTATCTTGAATCTTATCCAGGGGCAACAATTGACGTTTTTAACAGGTATGGACAAAAAGTTTTTGCATCTGTAGGATATCAAACAGAATGGGATGGGAATTTTAATGGAAAACCATTACCAGTTGCTGTGTATTATTATATTATAAATCCTAAAAATGGACGCCCCATTTTTAGTGGTTCTGTAACAATTATTAAGTGATGAGCATTTATTTGAAAAAGGTATTATTAGTAATTGCAGTAAGTATAACTCTTAAGGGTATTTCACAGCAACGTCCATATTATACTCAATACATCATGAATAATTACCTCATTAATCCAGCAGTAGCTGGGATAGAAAATTATTGGGATGTTAAAATGAGTCATCGGCTACAATGGGTTGGTTTACAAGACGCACCTGTTACCACTTATTTAACCATACAAGGTCCTTTGCATAAAGCAGCCTATAATAACGAAACCGCAACAACCATTCATGCGGAAGGTCAAAACCCAAGGGGTGAATCTTATTGGAGAGATTATACAGCACCAGACCCGCATGCCGGAGTTGGCTTTACAGTAATCAATGATAGAACAGGCCCCTTGAATCGATTAGCTGCCTATGGAACACTTTCTTATCATGTGGGTTTATCACCCACCACCAATTTATCTGGTGGTATTTCTGCTGGTTTTACAAACATGAGTTTAGATGCAAGTAAACTAAATTTTGGTGTCATAAATGTAGATCCTGCAGTTGGAAGTAGTGGATTAATTAATAGAATTAAACCAGATATCAGTGCTGGGCTTTGGTTATATAGTAGTGATTATTTTATTGGATTATCCGCACAGCAAATCGTTCCGCAACAAATTGCGTTTTCAGATAATACAGTGTATGTGGAGAAAGGAAAACTAGTTCCACATCTTTTTTTAAGTGCGGGTTACAGGATGCAATTAACAGATGATATTTCTTTTCTGCCTTCTGGCTTAGTAAGGTATATTAGTCCTTTGCCAATTGGATTTGATGTGAATGCCAAATTTCAATATCAGGATCTTTTATGGGTAGGAGCTAATTACCGTTATCAGGATGGATTTGCTGGAATGATTGGTTTTAATGTGAATCGTACCATCAATATTGGGTATTCATATGATATGCAAACCTCACAATTAAATACGGTTAGTAAAGGCACACATGAAATTCTGATAGGGTTTCTTTTAGGAAATAAATATGGAGATTGGTGTCCTAGAAATTTGTGGTAGTATATTATAAAAGAACTTATAAAAAAGCCCGTTACAATTACTTGCAACGGGCTTTTACATTAAATAGGCTATATTATTTTTTAGTCTCTTGACTATTGATCGTGATATGAAAATTCTCTTTCCCTTTTAAGAACGGAGCATAAGATGCAGCTTTTACTGAATCAATTTCTTTACCATTAATCTGCAACTTACCTTCTTTTAATTCGATAGAAAGGTTGCCATCTTTAGATAATCCGTCTTTTTTAACTGCTTCAATCAATGATTGTATATTATCATTATCCGCTTTTATAACGAAAGTTTTATTGGAATCAGTGCTATTGTTAGTAGCAGTCATTTTAATCTCAACTATTTTCTTAGAATTGGTTGAGCTAGCACTTGATTTATGCAATTGAGCCAGGGTAGGAGCAATTACCAAAGAAACAATCGACATCAATTTGATTAGGATATTCATAGATGGACCTGAAGTATCTTTAAAAGGATCACCCACAGTATCGCCAGTTACAGATGCTTTATGTGGTTCAGATTTTTTGTAGAAAACAACACCATTAATTTCAACACCTTTTTCAAATGATTTTTTTGCATTATCCCAGGCCCCACCCGCATTGTTTTGGAACATTCCCATTAATACACCACTAACGGTTGCACCTGCAAGGAAACCACCCAATACTTCTGGTCCGAAAATAAATCCAATAATTAAAGGAGATAAAATAGCAATAGCACCGGGGAGCATCATTTTTTTCAAAGATGCTTCAGTAGAAATAGCCACACATTTATCGTACTCAGGTTTTCCTGTACCTTCCATAATACCCGGAATTGTACGAAATTGGCGACGAACTTCTTCCACCATTGCCATGGCAGCTTCACCTACTGCACGGATGGCTAAAGCAGAGAATATGAATGGAATCATTGCACCTACAAATAAACCAGCTAACACATTAGCATGGTAAATATCGATACCATCAATACCCGCAATTCCAACGAATGCAGCAAATAAAGCTAGTGCAGTAAGAGCAGCAGATGCAATTGCAAAACCTTTACCAGTAGCAGCAGTTGTGTTACCAACAGCATCAAGAATATCAGTTCTTTCACGTACTTCTTTAGGCAATTCGCTCATTTCAGCAATACCACCTGCATTATCAGCAATAGGACCGAATGCATCGATTGCTAATTGCATAGCAGTTGTTGCCATCATACCAGCAGCCGCAATTGCCACACCGTATAAACCAGCGCACGCGTATGAACCGTAAATACCACCAGCTAATACTAAAATTGGCAACATGGTACTTTCCATACCTACTGCTAAACCACCGATGATATTAGTAGCGTGACCTGTAGAAGACTGACGGATAATACTCATTACCGGACGTTTCCCCATTGCAGTATAGTATTCAGTAATCATACTCATTAAAGTACCTACTGTTAAACCAACTAATATGGCGCCAAATATTTTATTAGGAGTAAATTCAAAACCGCGTAACAACATTTGTTGTGGCATTAAGAAGTTCACTAAGAAATAACAAGCAATTGCTGTCATTACAATTGAACCCCAGTTACCCATATTCAAAGCATTTTGAACTTTTTGAGTACTCAAACCTACACTATCGCTCACTTTTACGAAGAAAGTGGCAATGATCGATAAGATAATACCGATAGATGCAATCAACATAGGTAGAAGGATAGGAGACATTCCTCCATAATTATCTACTAATGCAATTCCACCCGCACCGGTTACTTCTCTACCTAATACGATAGTAGCTAAAACGGTTGCTACATAACTACCGAACAAATCGGCACCCATACCAGCAACATCACCCACATTATCACCCACATTATCTGCAATGGTTGCAGGGTTCCGAGGATCATCTTCAGGGATACCAGCCTCTACTTTACCAACTAAATCAGCACCTACGTCAGCGGCTTTTGTATATATACCACCACCCACACGAGCAAATAATGCGATACTTTCTGCACCCAGAGAGAATCCAGTTAATACTTCAATAGCTCTTTTCATCTCTTCGCTATCTACAGCCTGAGTTGGAGCGAACACCATTTTTAATACAATAAATAGGGTTCCTAATCCCAATACAGCTAAACCGGCAACACCCATACCCATTACAGAACCTCCTGTAAAAGACACTTTTAAAGCCCTACTTAAACTAGTTCTTGCAGCCTGAGCTGTACGAACGTTTGCTTTGGTAGCTACTTTCATTCCGATAAAACCAGCTAAAGCACTAAAGAATGCTCCCATAATAAAGGCAAGAGCAATCGACCAGTCGCTATTTTTATCAGTGTATCCCATGATACCTAATAATAAAGCAACGATCACTACGAAATAACCCAGGATCTTATACTCTGCTTTCAAGAAAGCCATAGCACCTTCGGCTATATAAGTACTGATCTCTTTCATGCGTTCGTTTCCCGCATCTTGTTTAGAAACCCAATTAAATTTGATTAGGGTGTAGAGTAAACCTACAATTCCCATTGCTGGCACAGCATAAAACAAAAGTTTGTCCATAAACAGTTAGTCTGTTAGTTTAAAAATGAAGTCTGCAAAAATAGGGGGAAAACAAATAGTTAGCTACCTATCAGGCATTTATTGCCGCAGTTGTATTAAAACGTCAAATTTTTTAAATTATTATTGTTCCAAACTAGTTGTATCTGGGGTTCCTGTAAATACTGAACTCATTTTACCCGCAGACCAAATACTTCGATTGAATTTATTACCTAAAATAATTACCGTTGCTGAGTCGCTCAACAACCTTTTAAACACTGCATTATTGCCATGCCACCAACCATTATGATATACAACTATGGGATCTGGTGGATTGATATATAAATGCCAACCTAGTCCATAATTTTTCTGCCCTTTAGATTCATTACTATAGGGCTGATAAGCCATTTCAAGCGTTGGAAGGCTAACAAATTTGCCATCATATAATGCTTTATCCCATAATAATAAATCCCTTACTGTGCTATAGACGTTTTTATCACCATAAATGCAATCCAATTTCTCTAAAGGAAAAGGGGCTCTATTATAATTATAGGAAGGTACATAATTGGCTGTGTCTTTAATACTGAAAATATAGCTGTTCTTCATACCAAGTGGTATAAACACGCTATCTTTCATGTAATCGGGGAAAGACATTTTTGTTATTTTCTCTACAATCAAAGCAAGCATCGCATAATTCGTGTTACTGTAGCTAAATCTACGATTTGGTGAAGCCTCGATGGGAGGATGTGAACGAATCATATATTGCAATAATTCTTCATTATTTGGGAATCCTTCGAAATCGGGTTTTTTTTTATAAATTCTGTACTTTTTTATCTTTTTTCCTTTTTTATTCTTCACATAATAAGGTTCAGAGCGAGTTCCGTCCATGAAATGGTCATATTTCGGAAGACCGCTTCTATGTGTCAATAAATTTTTGATGGTAATATGTGCATAGGGAAAATTGATTAAATATTTCTCAACAGGGTCGTCGAGTTGTATTTTACCTTGTTCCATCAAATGCAGGATAACGGTTGCAGTAAATGTTTTTGAAACTGAGGCAATATGAAAAGCTGAATTAGGGGTAATGGGTTCCTTGGTTTTGAAATTGATAAGTCCCCGATAATCTTCGAAAAGAATTTCACCGTTTTTTGCTAATAGGATACTTCCGTTAAACCCTGTTTTTAATAATGCAGCAGGGTAAACAGCTTCAATTTTGGAAGTATAATAGGCTTTTTCTTTTTCTGAAAGTGGCATAAACCGCACAGAATCTTTTTGCACCTGAATATTTTCAACTTTAGGTGCCGGGTTAGTACAAGCTAGCAAAAAATAGGTTAGAAAGGTTACTAGCATTGATTTAAGCATTTTTGTGGGTTTGTGCTAAAAGGGCAAATATAGGTGCTGAAAACAGGCTTGCCAACCATCGTGGAAAACTATGCATGCGTTGTGAATAGAATAAACATTTATTTTTACAGTATGACCAAGCAATCAGCAACTAGTTATCCAAAAGAAAAGATAAAAATTCTTTTTTTGGAAAACATTAGTGAAAAAGCGGTTCAACAGTTCAAACAGAACGGCTATACTAATGTAAAGAGATTAAGTGGGGCACTTAGCGAAGATGACCTGATAAAGGAAGTGAAAGACGTGCATATGATCGGAATTCGATCTAAGACAATGATTACGCCGAAAGTCTTAGAAGCAGCTCAAAAACTACAAGCTATAGGATGTTTTTGTATTGGGGTAAACCAGGTAAACCTCAAAGCAGCTACCAAAGCTGGGGTAGCTGTATTTAATGCACCTTATAGTAACACCCGGAGTGTTGCCGAATTATGTATTGGGGCAGCCATAATGCTCATTCGAAGAATTCCAGATAAGAATATAGCGGCACATAAAGGGATATGGATGAAAGAGGCAAAAGGAAGCTTTGAATTAAGAGGTAAAACTTTGGGAATCATAGGATATGGAAATATTGGCTCACAATTAAGTGTACTTGCTGAAAGCCTTGGCATGAAGGTTATATTTTACGATACTGAAACCAAATTGCCATTAGGAAATGCAGGTGTTGCCAAAAACTTAAAAGACCTGCTTTCACAATCTGATATTGTTTCTTTACACGTTCCAGAAACTGCCCATACTAAAAACTTAATTAATAAGAGCAACTTAAAATATTTTAAGAAATCAGCTATTTTATTAAACTATGCCAGAGGTGAAGTAGTTGATCTACAAGCTTTAAGTGTGGCTTTGAAAGAAGCGTTATTGGGTGGTGCTGCTATTGATGTTTTTCCTTGGGAACCTGAAAAGAATGGAGACCATTTTGAAAGTCCTTTACAGGGTTTGCCTAATGTTCTTTTAACACCGCATATAGGCGGGTCTACAGAAGAAGCACAACAAAATATTGGTGAAGACGTAAGTATCAAGTTATTCCAATTTTTAGAGCGAGGAATTACCAATGGTTCACATACCATACCTGCCATTGGATTACCGCCAGTTGATGGAGCGCATAGAATTTTACATATTCATAATAATAAGCCTGGTGTTTTGAGTGCGATTAATACTGAATTATCAAAACATGGAATTAATATCGTGGGGCAATATTTAAAAACGAATGATGATATTGGATATGTAGTATTAGATGTAGATAAAAAACTATCTAAACAAGCAGTAGAATTATTAAAAAAAGTTAAAGAAACTATCAAAGTAAGAATACTTTACTAGCTATATTTAAGATTTAAGTGGAAGCCGTAAATGTTCATTTCATTTTGCGGCTTTTGCATTTTAGGATATTAATTGACTTTTCATTTTCTTGATTTCTGTTACATCAACAAACGTATTTACAATTGTTTCATTCATAGCATTTGGATGAAAATGCATAGAAGATTTTACGAGTACCCTTGCAGAACTGTGCAATTCCTGAGCACCCGTAAATGATTGTAAAGCTTTGATATTATTGGATCTTACCCCACTGCCCGGCATGATGAGGATTCTATTATTTGCTTTTTGCACCAGTTGCTGAATCATTTCTTTTCCATCAAAAGCATTGGGTACCTGGCCACTGGTAAGAATTCTATTGGCACCAGTTTCAATAATCGTTTCTAAAGCTTGTAAAGGTTGGATGGCTCTGTCGAATGCCCTATGAAATGTGAATTGCATGTTTCCTGCTAATGCAACTAATTGAGCAGTTCTTTTATAATCAATGCTTCCATCAGCCAATAATATACCACATACAATACCTTTAAATCCCAGGTCTTTGCAAAGTTCGATATCATAACAGATTTGTTTGAACTCATTGTTAGAATATAAAAAATCGCCTCCTCTTGGTCTGATGATCGGAAATACAGGAATAGAAATATTTGAAGAAGCTGTTTTAAGAAAACCATAAGATGGGGTAGTGCCACCATCATAAGGATTTTCGCATAATTCCAAACGATCTGCACCAGAAGCTGCGGTTAAAATGGCAGATTCAATATTAAAAACGGCAATTTCAAGTAATACACTCATTAGATCAGAAATTTTCCTGGAATCATAAAGTTTTTATCATCTGCATAGCAAACAGCGAAATCAAATCCTTTCTGAATACAATAACCGCCGTATTCACCTTTTTTATTGATAGCTATAAAGCCAACTTGAATATCTTTTGCTGAGGTACCTTTGATTTTTATGATTCTTTCCACAGCTTTTTTGCAAGCATTTTCAGGTGATAAACCCTGACGCATTAATTCAACTACTAAATGTGAACCACATATTCTAATCACGTCTTCACCCTGACCAGTTGCTGTGGCAGCACCAATTTCATTGTCTACAAATAATCCGGCTCCAATAATAGGGGAGTCCCCTAGTCTGCCGCGCATTTTAAAACCCATACCACTTGTAGTGCAAGAACCACTGAGATTTCCATTGGCGTCCATTGCAACCATTCCGATTGTATCGTGGTTCCATTTTCCATTTTCAAGCTTATTTGGGGCAAATGCTGTTTGATTTTTTGAATTTTCGATATTAATAACAGGTTTGTATTCGCTTTTTATCAACCAATTTTCGTAAGCTTTCTTTGCTGATTCGGATAATTCTGCAGATTCAAGGGGAAATCCTTGTGCTAAAGCAAATTGCTGAGCACCTGATCCAACGAGCATTACATGGGGTGTTTTTTCCATTACGCGTCTGGCAACTGAAACCGGATGTTTAATTCTTTCCAAAAAAGCAACACTTCCGCAATTGGCATTTTCGTCCATAATACAAGAATCCAATGTTACATAACCATCGCGATCAGGATTTGCTCCAAGGCCCACACAGCAGTTTAAAGATGATTCCGTAACCATTACACCTTGTTCAACTGCGTCTAAAGCTCGTCCACCAACTCTTAAAATATTCCAAGCCGCTTTATTGGCAGCAATTCCTTCACCCCAGGTAGAAATCACAATAGGTTTTCTTGTTTCTGAATTTGATTTGAATCCCGAAAAAGATAAAGCGGATAATCCTAGTGTTCCCAACTGCAAAAAGCGACGACGTTCAAGCATATTTCTATTTTAGACGAAAATTAGAACAATTTTTATAGTTTACCCAGATCTGATTGATCATAATATTTCTTATAATTAATATTATGTTAAGTAGTATATTTAAATAATCCAAACACCTAATGAAAAACTGTTTCTATCATGAAAGTAAACAAAAAGCCGTCCCTATATATCAAGAGACGGCTTTAAAAAAATGTAGGCTTTAAAATTAGAACTTATCATGTTCCCCATCGTATAATTTGTATTTAGCATCAAAAGCATCAAATGCTTTAGTATCTTTTCCACGAACCTGGTCGCGCTTATATTGATACATATTAGCTAAAAAATCAACGGTTTTATTTCCAATACTTTTATCTGTTGAAGTTCTGGATCCTTTTGCTTTTTCAATAGTGTACGTTTTTTCTAACCAGTCAATCGCCTGATCAAGGTTATCGTTGATTGGTTTTAATAAATCAGCACTTGCTTTAAAGAAAGGATCTGTTAGTGCTTTAAATTTAGCATCAATGGCAGCTTTCTTTTTAGGGTCTTTTTCAGAAGGTCTTGTTCCATTGATGGTTTGTATTTGTTTAATATTCGCAGCTACTTTATCGTCTAACAATCCAAAATTATTATAATAGATCACTCCTACATTATAAGAAGCAATCGCATTTTGGTTGTTTTTACCGAAACCTTTTTTATAGGCTTCCACACCTTTTTTCTCGTATCCATCTAATTGAACACTGTCATATTTTACTTTTTCTTTTGCATCATGCTTTACATTTACAAAGATCTCTCCAAACTGCAAGTATTGCATTTCGGTTAGGGTTCCAGCTGCTTCAGCTTTATCATAATAAGCTACTTTGTCTGCAAGGGTAAAATTCCTGTCGATATACTCTATTTCATAATCATCCCAGCTTTCTTTCGGATACACATTTCTAGCAACGGCTAAATATTTTCTGAAATCAGCTTCATTTTTTTCGTTCATGTATGTGATTACCAAGAACTTATAAACATCTAAGTATCCTTCTGTTGCTACTTTGGCATCAGCTAAACGAGTATAATATTTAACTGCAAATTCAGGCTTACTTGCATTCTGACCAGAATACCCAGCATATAAAATGGAGGTAGTGTCGAATGTCATGGTTTGATCTTTGGTTAATTTATTTTTGAAAAGGATATCACTATAGGTTACTGCTATTCCAAAATAAACGCAAGCTGAATCCCAATTCTTTGTATTAAAAGAATGGATACCATTGTTAAATCCATATGAATAAAGATCAAATATTGCGTCAGGACCTTTTTCCTTGATCTGAACAAAACCTGGATCCAATACAAGCAATTTTTGTACTGCAGCATCTGCTTCTGCTACTAAAGTGGGATATTTTTTACTGGCAACCGGATCTTTGATCAAAGCTGCATATACTCTAGATTTATAATAATAAGTCTCTGCTTTTATCTGAGCTTTGGGATCAGCCGATAATTTGTCTATCTCTATTTTAGCATCATCCAATTTATTAAGCAGCATGGCTGTTTGTACTTTTTTAAAGTCTTGTGCGTTTGTTCCCAATGCAATTAGGACAATCATAGAAAGCAATTGTAGCTTCTTCATAAAAGATGATTTATTATTGATTTTCATTTGTTTGTGTGTCTGTATCTAAACTATTATTGGCATCTGAATCAGGTAAATTCTCGCTAGTTTCTTCTGATGAATTTTCTACTATTTCATCTTGGTCTTCAATTTGCGAAATAGCTGCAATTTCATCTCCTTCATCTAAACGAATCAATTTAACACCCTGTGTGGCTCTACCCGCTTCACGAATATCGGCAATTCCTGTTCTTATTGTAATACCAGATTTACAAGTAATGATCAGATCTTCCTTTTCAGTTACATATAAAATGTCTACCAATTTTCCAGTCTTCTCAGTTACATTAATGGTTTTAACTCCCTTACCCCCCCTGTTTGTGATACGGTATTCATCAATGGCAGTTCGTTTACCAAAACCTTTTTCACTCACCACTAAAACTGTTCTGGTAGTATCTTCTTTATTCACACAAATCATACCAACTACTTCATCTGTTTCATCATCCACTTCAATTCCACCCACTCCAATAGCACCTCTGCCAGTAGAGCGAACTTTGGTTTCTTCAAAACGAATGGCTCTACCACTCTTTAAAGCTAACATGATTTCAGAACTTCCGTCTGTCATTTTAGCTTCTAATAGCTCATCGCCTTCTACAATAGTTATCGCATTTACACCCGTACTACGAACCCGGCTAAAATCTTCTAAAGAAGTCTTTTTAATAACTCCCTTCTTGGTACAAAGTACGATATAATGTTTTTGTACAAACTCCTTATCATCCAATTTCTTCACCTCAATAATGGCTTTGACTTTATCATCACCTGGTAATTGTATGAGGTTTTGTATAGCTCTTCCCTTACTTTGTTTTTCACCCTCTGGTATTTCATATACGCGTAGCCAATAACACCTTCCTTTCTCAGTAAAGAACATCATGGTATCATGTGTGGATGCCACAAATAAATGTTCTACATAATCTTCTTCTCTTGTTTTTGAACCAACTGCCCCCCTGCCGCCTCGGCGTTGCTGACGGTATTCTGTAGCAGAAGTACGTTTGATATAACCTAAATGCGATATCGTAATTACCACATCTTCATCTTCAATCAGGTCTTCAATTCTCATTTCATCGGCCAGATACTGAATCTCACTTTTTCTTGGGTCTCCAAATTTTTCTTTAACCTCGAACAATTCCTTTTTAATCAATTCAAAGCGAAGGAATTCACTAGCAAGTAATTCTTTCAGCCCTTTGATTGTTAATATCAACCCATTAAATTCTTCTACAATTTTATCACGTTCCATTCCAGTTAATCTCTGCAACCGCAATTCCAGTATGGCTTTGGCCTGTTCTTCAGAAAGACCGCGGGCTTGATTATAAATATCTTCAGATAGTTCACTGAACATATCACTATTCAAATACCAGTTTTCAGTTTGACTTCTTTCCATCAAAGCTGCTTTGGCTTCTTCAGGTGTTCTGCTAGCCCGAATTAAAGCAATCACTTCATCCAAATGATCCAAAGCTTTCAGGTATCCTTCTAAGATATGGGCACGCTCTTCCGCCTTGCGCAATTCAAATTTTGCTCTTCGTATCACTACTTCCATTCTGAACTCAATAAACTCTACAATGAGTTCTCTCAGGTTCATAATTTTAGGGCGGCCCTTGCTAATTACTACATTATTGGTACCATAACTGGTTTGTAATTCTGTATACTTGTAGAGTTGATTAATGATCACTTGCGCAATCACATCTTTCTTAAGATCAATTACAATTCTTGTGCCTTCACGGTTATTACTTTCGTTATTCACGTGAGCAATACCTTCTACTACTTTTTCATTTACTAACTGACCAATCCGATCTGTTAATTGATCTCTATTCACCTGATAAGGAACTTCAGTGATGATGATTTGTTCTCTACCTGAAGCCTTCGTATCGATCTGTACTTTTCCACGAAGAACTACCCTTCCGCGACCAGTTAGTAAACCCTGTTTCACACCTTCCATTCCGAAAATGATACCGCCGGTTGGGAAATCAGGCGCTTTTACATAATTGATCAATTCTTCGCAAGTGATTTCCTTATTATCAATATATGCTACACAACCATCAATTACTTCACTCAAATTATGAGGCAGCATATTGGTTGCCATACCTACGGCAATACCAGACGATCCGTTAACCAATAACTGAGGAATTCTTGTAGGAAGTACTGTTGGCTCTTTCAAAGAATCATCAAAGTTCAATTGAAAATCAACCGTATCCTTTTCAATATCATCCAACATTGCTTCAGCGATCTTGTGCAAACGCGCTTCTGTATAACGCATAGCAGCTGGTGGATCTCCATCTTGGTTACCAAAGTTTCCCTGGCTATCAACCATGATGTATCGCATGGTCCAATCCTGCGCCATTCGAACCAAAGTATCATATATGGAAGAATCACCATGTGGGTGAAACTTACCCATTACTTC
>JANYEA010000014.1 GCA_025363385.1 Bacteroidota bacterium
GGAGGTTTCGCACAAAGCAAAGCTTTCCTTTGCTATAGTTATGTCGAGTATATAAAATCCAGTGAATTATAAATATCTTGCCAACACATATGTTTGCTTTAAAAATGAACAAAATGAATATAAAGAAATTAATAAGCCTCATTTTGATAGTGTCCACTCTCTGTGTAAATGCGCAAAAAGTAGATACTGTTATTGTTACAAATACGTACACATCCTATTACAACTATTCACTACACGAACCATTATATGTGGTTTATAAACTTTATAAAGGCGGTGGTGACTGCAGTAGAAAACCTTTTCATTTCAAAACAAATGGATTGCGTCATTCTGCCAACCCAACTGACTATAGAGGAAGTGGATTTGATGAAGGTCATTTAGCTGATGCTAAAGACTTTGCTTTTGATTGTGCAAAAGAAGAAGAAACATTTCGATTTTTTAATTGCGTTCCACAAACACCAAAACTTAATAGAGGTATTTGGAAACATTTTGAAACGGTCATTAGGAAGGAAAGCCAAAGTGATTCTCTTTTGATAGTATGTGGTAGCATATTTGGAAATAAAACAATGGGACCTGATATAATTGCTATACCTGACTGGTGTTGGAAGTTAGTAATCTCGCTCACATCTAAGCAAGTATTGAATTGCTTTATTTGTCCAAACGATGATTCTGATTCTTTTGAACAATTAGAGTTGGTAGAATTGAAAAAGAAACTGGGTTATACTTTGATTTACTAAGTCAAAAGCTTTTAATACTTCCCCATTGATTTTAACCTAGTTTTATATTGGATGCTCAAAATCCCAAAAGCGATAAGAAAATCTTAGTGTTGAAACTTCAGGCAATAATAATCCGTAGTTCTGCCAGTTCAGAATAATGTAATGGTTATAAATTTCACCCTTGATACCACGACCATCAAACAAACCTTTATTATAGACTTGATTGAAAGCTGGTGTGTGAACTTTTACTAAAATTTGCTCCGCAATATCTGTTAAGGTTTTTTTATTAGCCCTATCTATATTTTCTTCTTCTTTTTCATTTTTTGAATTTACTATTCTTCCAAGTCTTATTGATGTAGGTAAAGCAGAGGATTCAACAAACTCAAAACGATTTTTTAATCTCTCTGAGAACCGTGAAGCTTGACCAATATAAAGCAATGCATCCCTGCCGTAAGCAGGATGCTGCCCATAGATTTGGTAAATACCACAATCTGTTTCCTTTGAAAATTCTTTGATTATTTCTTGATTAAATTCAATTAGCTGCCACTCAATATTTATTACGGTTACTGGTAGCATCTTTTTTAAGTCTAAATTTAATTCTTACAGGTTAATTGATTAATTTCTCTCATAAATGTGAGTTATGTAAGAAATCTCTGTTTCTTTTATTTTATGCTTAATATCATTCTGGTCTTTGTAGTAATAGTTTACCGAAATTTTCTTGTCGATTTTGTTGTAGCTAAAATCTCCGACTAGACTTGTGCAAGCATGGCAATTGTCTTGTTTTGTTTGTACTCTAAGAGTACCACTAAAGCCATTATTATCAAGTTTTTCTAAATCTATCTCATATAAGCCATCATCCAACCCATCTGCAAACTCTGTCTTAAAATTATTTTCAATTTTTTCTTTAATTTGAGGAATTGTGGTTGTATCTATGTTATAACCATCATCTTTATTGGATAAAATTAGTAGGTACTTGAAATGACTATACATTTCAATACTTGAACCAAAATAGCACGGGTCAGGTGCATACATAACAAAAGCATCCAATGTGCTATCACCATTAATATCAGAATAATTTATTTCGTAGTTACTACTGTCAATTTTATGAAGATAGTATTTTGACTTTTGGTTTTCAGGGACTGAATCAACAGAAGGCATTTTACTAAAATCAGGGCATTCTTTACAAAAAATGCCTTTATCTATTTGACTTTTTTCCCACTGATTTATTGTCTGTCCAATTTCTTTAATAGGGTTATCTTTTTTTGCCTTACAAGAAATTATTAATAAAAAAGATAAAAATATTGAGTATTTATTTAGTGCTTTCATTGCTTGTATCTTGTGTTATTTGTTGAATTAAGTTATTTTTAAGCTAGCCAAGTGTTATCTAATCGGCTTGAAGTTAGCGAAGCTGGCTTCAAATATAGTGCTTCTTCATATAGTTTTTTCTGCTTTTGTTTGTCTTCCCTCGCCGTTGTTGTGTGTTCCTCCCCAGCTAGTCCTC
>JANYEA010000059.1 GCA_025363385.1 Bacteroidota bacterium
TACCCAAACCAAACTCAGCATTGTCTTCAAATAAAGAGTTTGACCAGGCTGGTCCGCGTCCTTCTTTGTTTACAGTCCAAGGTGTAGTAGGTAAATTACCTCCGTAAATTGATGAACAACCTGTTGCATTTGCTACCAACAATCTTTGCCCGAATAATTGAGATAATAGTTTCAAGTAAGGTGTTTCACCACAACCCGCACAAGCGCCAGAGAACTCGAATAAAGGTTCAAGAAATTGTGCACCATGTACAGTTGAGAAATCAATTTTAGAACGATCGTTCCATGTGATATTTTCAAAGGTTTCAATATTTGCTTTTTCCAATTCAACGATTGGTTCTTTCTCGCCTAGGTTGATAGCTTTACGGTCTTTGTTATTAGGATCTGAAACAGGACATACTTCGGTACATAAGTTACAACCTGTGCAATCTTCGATATATACTTGCAATGTATACTGTGTTTCAGGGAATCCTCTTGCATTGATGGGAGCGTGTTTAAATCCCTCGCCAACACCTTTTAAATTGTCTTTGTGATAGAATTTAGAACGGATCACACTATGCGGACAAACATAAGCACAGTTACCACATTGGATACACATATCTGGTTCCCAGATTGCTACCTGGTCGCTCACATTTCTTTTTTCCCATTGTGTGGTTCCACTAGGATAAGTACCATCAATTGGCATCATGCTTACAGGTAAGGTATCGCCATGATCGGCCATCATGATTGCTGTAACATTCTTTACAAAATCTGGTGCTTTATCAGAAACAGTTTGAAGGTTATTATCTGCTGCAGAAACAGAAGCAGGATAATTTACCTCATACATATTTGCAAGGGTAGCATCAACTGCAAGGAAGTTTTGGTCGATAACTTTTTGTCCTTTTTTGAAATATGTTTTCTCAATCGCTTTTTTGATCTGCTTAATGGCTGCTTCCCTTGGCAGTACACCAGAGAGTGCAAAATAGCAAGTCTGCATAATAGTATTAATACGACCCTTCATTCCGGTATCTCTGGCAACCGTAGTTGCGTCGATTACAAAGAATTTGATTTTTTTGTCGATAATACTTTTCTGAACCTGGCCTGTTAATTTACTCCAAACCTCGTCTTTGCTATACGGGCTATTTAATAAGAATGTAGCTCCCTCACTAGCATAACTCAACATTTCTACTTTTTCAGTAAAGTTGAATTGGTGACAAGCAATGAAATCTGCTTTTGAAATCAAGTAAGGAGCTCGTATTGGTTTTGGTCCAAAACGTAAGTGCGATACTGTTCTTGCGCCAGATTTTTTTGAGTCATATACGAAGTAACCCTGACCATAAAGGTTTGTATTTTCTCCGATAATTTTAATGGTGTTTTTATTAGCACCAACGGTACCATCAGCGCCAAGACCAAAGAATAGTCCTTGTCTCCATTCTGATTCATCTAATTTATAAGAAGGGTCATAAGATAAACTCAAAAGAGTTACATCATCATTGATACCTACGGTAAAACCATTTTTAGGTCTATCTTTTTTCAGTTCATCATACACTGCTTTCACCATGGCAGGTGTAAATTCCTTTGAAGAAAGCCCATAACGTCCGCCTATTAAATTTGGCAGATGTTTAATTTTTCCTAGTTGTAAAGCTTCAACTAAAGTAGCTAATACGTCTTGGTACATGGGTTCACCGGCAGAGCCTGATTCTTTTGTTCTATCAAGTATAGCAATTGATTTTACTGATGCAGGTAAAGCTTTTACCAAATGTTCAAGAGAGAAAGTTCTATATAAGCGTACTTGAATTACACCCGTTTTTTCGCCTGTTGCATTTAATGCTTCCATGGTTTCAGCAACGGTTTCTCCACCAGAACCCATTACAATAATCACGCGTTCTGCATCAGGAGCACCAGTATATTGGAACAGCTCATATCTTCTGCCAGTAAGTTTTTCAAATTCACGCATCGAATCCTCTACAATTTGAGGAAGGTTATTATAGAAAGTATTTACCGTTTCTCTTCCCTGAAAATAAACATCTGGGTTTTGAGCGGTACCTCTAATAAAGGGATGTTCAGGATTTAAACCTCTGTTTCTATGAGCAATTACTAACTCATCTGGAATCATTGATTTGATCTGCTCGTCGGTTAATAATTCTAATTTATTTACTTCGTGTGAAGTACGGAAACCGTCAAAGAAGTGCACAAAGGGAATTCTTGATTTTAGTGTTGCATTTTGAGCTATTAAGGCAAAGTCGTGTGCTTCTTGCACACTAGCAGAACTTAATAAAGCAAAGCCTGTTGTTCTGGCCGCCATTACGTCCTGGTGATCACCAAAGATCGATAAGCCTTGAGCCGCTAATGAACGTGCAGCTACATGAAATACAGTTGCCGTAAGTTCTCCCGCAATTTTATACATATTGGGAAGCATCAACATTAAACCTTGCGACGCAGTAAAAGTGGTAGTAAGAGATCCAGTTTGTAAAGCTCCGTGAACCGTACCTACAGCACCGGCTTCACTTTGCATTTCCATGATATCCGGCACTCCGCCCCAAATATTTTTTGTTCCTTTTGATGCCCACTCATCCGCTAACTCAGCCATAGTTGATGAAGGCGTGATAGGGTAGATTGCACAAACTTCGTTTACACGATAAGCTACATATGCAGCGGCTTCGTTACCGTCGATTGTTGATATGATATTTTTATTAGGCATTAGTAGTTTCATTTATGGGTTCTGAAATCATTTCAATAGCATGACATGGGCATTGTTCGTAACAAACTGCACAACCCGTACAAGCATCTAAATTGAATTTATAGCGATTGCCTTTTCCTAATTTTATGATAGCATCTTCAGGGCAAGCACCGAAACAGCCGTCACATTCGAAACAGTTGCCACAACTCAGGCATCGTTGTGCTTCGAATCTTGCTTCTGCTTCTGAAAAACCCGCGTTTATTTCATCGAAAGATTTAACAGCCACAGCTGGTGCTAATTTATCCTGCTCTTTTTGTGGAGCTTCCGTTTTGTACCACATATGCAGTTTTCGATAACCTGCTGTTGGGTGTTTTTCTTCTTTTGTATAGGGTTGATTTTCTAAGAAACTGCAAATGGTTCTGGCGGCTTTTTTGCCATGACCAATAGCGATGGTAGCACTTCTGTTTTCTCCTGGAAGGGTATCTCCACCTGCGAAAATTCCAGAATGACCAGTCATTCTTTGTCCATCTATTACGATAGTGCCATCCTCATTTAATTTAATTCCCTCAATCGTTTTCAAGAAATCGGTATCAGATGATTGACGGTTAGCCAAGATCAAAACATCTGCATCAATCACTTCAAATTCACCTGTGCCGATAGCTTTGCCCTTTTCAACTTTTACAGTTTCAAGGGTGATCTTATTATTTTCAATTTTGTGAATCTTCTTATATAATTGAACGTTTACTCCCTCTGCTAGTGCGTCATCTGTTTCATAATCGTAAGCAGGCATCATTTTTTTATCTCCAGGGAAATAAACAGCTGCTTCAGATCCGAAACGTTTGATAATTCTAGAAAGATACATGGCTAATTTACCACCTCCATAAACAACTACTTTCTTTTGGATATAAGCACTGTTATTGGTTTTAATTTCTTGAAAGAATTCGAAGGCAGTTTTTGTATACACAGAATTGTCGCGTTCAAAAATTTCATCTTGAATTTTCTGAGCTCCTATAGCTAGATAAACTGCATCAAATTTTCCATCTTGCTTCAATCCCTGAAGGTCATGCACTTTAGCATTCAAACGGATTGTAACACCCATTTGTGCAATTCGATTGATTTCAGTTTCGAGGATTTCTTTTGGCAATCTATATTCTGGAATACCAGCCCACATTAAACCGCCAATATTTCCACTAGCTTCATAAATTTCCACTTCATGACCGGCTTTGGCAAGATGGTATGCCGCTGATAGTCCGCTCGGACCTGCACCAACTACTAATACTCTTTTACCTGAAGCCTGAACATTACTTCGTAACTGCCAATTATTTTTAATGGCTTCATCTCCAATAAAACGTTCTACAGCATGAATATTTACGGTATCATCAATATGATTTCTGTTACAACCTGTTTCGCAGGGCTTTACACAAATCCGTCCCATGATTCCTGGAAAGGGATTGTCTTCCAGCATGGTTTGAAACGCTTCAAAATAATTGCCAGCTTGTGCGTGGGCCATCCATCCCTGAATGTTTTCACCAGCAGGGCAGGCACTATTACAAGGTGGCATAAAGTCCATATAAACCGGACGTCTTGATCTTAAAGCACCAGTTCCTTCCGAATGGGTGGTAAGATCAACTGGTTTGGTAATGTCGTTTTCGGGCATATTGTTTGTTTTTTCAGAATTTCAAATGAGTAGATGCTATTTAAACATTATTACATCAAATTATGATGTGAAATTAGGATTCGGTAATTTTTAAAACAATGACTTTGTGCATATAGGAACATGAGCAATGTCATATTCAGATTCAAAAAAAGAGTTTCTATATATGTTATTTAATTTATATATAAATTGGAGGGACTTTGGAGAAAAGAAAATAACTTTACTGGGTAATATGTTTCGTCTCAGGAATCTGGCTATTCGTCGCTTTATTGTCTACTTATCATCATTGCTAAGTTAATCTGAGTAAATTGCTTTCATGAAAGCTGCTTGGTATACCAAAAAGTGGATTGTTGTATTGCTGCACTTAATTGCCTGGGTAGTATTATTTACTTTACCTAAACTTCTTATTCCATCCTATGAGGGTCATGACAAACCCAAAGATTCGACTAAACCTTTTAATGAGAGTATTTTTATTTATATAATCAATATTTCATGGGTGGCACTCTTTTACATTAACTCACTTGTATTAATACCACGTTTGGTTTACCATAAAAAGTACTGGC
>JANYEA010000011.1 GCA_025363385.1 Bacteroidota bacterium
ATAAAGAAAGCCGATACTTTCTACCTTAGTACAAAGCACCATGTAAACGTCGGTCAACACAAAAGTATACCGACAGCCCCGGGCATCTCTTTTATGACCGGGATTTTTTAACGGGGCCGTCGGATACTTTTATAAACGTTGTGCGTTATGCCATTGGACACTCTCTAACAATTCAAACGATGATTAAACCACTTTGCTTTTTTCTTATTTCTCTTTTACTGTTGACAAGTTCCTATGGACAGAGTAAGCAAGACAAAAAGCTGTCAAAAAATCTTGATGAACTAATTCCAAAACGGTTGACAGAGATTGCCCCAGGCTGTGTAGTATTGATTGTAAAAAATGACAAAGTTGTTTACAAGAAAGCATTTGGGACTGCTAACACAGAACTGAAAATTCCTATGCAACCGAATATGCTTTTTAGGACAGGTTCTATGGGCAAGCAATACACAGCCATTGCGGTTTTGCAATTAGTAGAACAAGGCAAAATTGGTTTGCAAGACAGTATTCAAAAATATATCAAAGACTTCCCATCAAAAGGCTACACAATTACTATTGAAAATCTTTTGACAAATACTTCGGGCATCAAAGATTATTTATCAGAAATTTCCAATCCTGCAAAACAAAAAGAAAGCTACACACCAAAAGACGGAGTTGATTACATAAAAGACGAACCACTTAATTTTAAGCCAAGCAGTAATTACAGATACAGCAACTCAAATTTTTATTTATTGGGTTACATTATTGAAATGGTTACAGGCAAAACGTTTGAAAACTACTTAAAAGAAAATGTATTAGACAAAGCAGATTTAAAAAATACTTTTTATATCCATCCAGAAAAAAATATTCCTGATATGCCTCAAGGCTATTCAAAGTTTGACGGCAAAATTGAAAAAGCAACGCTACAAGAAGTAACAATAATGTATTCAGCAGGAGCATTAATTAGTAATGCAGATGACATTTATAAATGGCATCAAGCCTTATATAATCAGCAGTTAGTAA
The DNA here is from genome assembly GCA_025363385.1 of Bacteroidota bacterium. Classification (GTDB taxonomy): domain Bacteria; phylum Bacteroidota; class Bacteroidia; order Chitinophagales; family Chitinophagaceae; genus Sediminibacterium. The sequence goes on from JANYEA010000011.1 coordinate 1,000, forward strand.
AAAAGGAAACATTGGAAGAAGCAACAACACCTTTCAAGTTTGCCGATGGTACGTTTTCTCAATATGCTTATGGTTGGTTTGTAAAAAACATTGACGGCAGCAAGACAATTGAACACAGTGGTTCAACAGACGGATTTCAGTCAGACGAAATTTATCTGCCAAACGAAAACGTTTTTGTTGTTGCCTTATACAATTGTTATGAAGCCGATATGGATTGGCAAATACTTACGAACGACATTGCACGACTTGCAATTGGAAAAACTATAAATGATAATTTCAAAGTAAAAGAAGCCGTTTTAAAAATGTATGTTGGCACTTACGAAGTTACTTTGAACAATGTCAATCATAAGTTGATTGTAACTTTTGAAGATGGAAGGCTTTCTATTGAAGCAGCTAATCCAGACGACAGATTGCCTAAAGTTCAGATGTATGCTAACAGCGAAAACGAATTTTATATTAAAGAAGCAGCCTTAAGATTTGAGTTTATAAGAGACACAAACAACTCTTTCAAAATTGTAACTTATAACAATCGTGGCAAGGACGCTGAATGGACAAAGACCCACTAAGAAGAGGCACAAACACACAACATTGGGTTTTCTGCAAGTTGGGCAGACGTACTAACAATCAGCTTCAGTAATTCTGTTCCGCTTTTGTTCGGGCAGGACGTACATTGCAGAACTTTTGTTCTTAACTTCAACTTTATATTTTCAATCAGCAGCGGTTCCAGGCAGTCGGAATGCTATTCTCAAGCCTGTACAATGCCCTGATCGTAGGCAATGCTAACGAAGACCATTCAAAACAATTTTTCTTATTAAACTAAAATGAATATTACTTTTTTTTCTAGCTTATTTCTTTGGTTATTATTAATGACTTTACCAGAAATGGTATGTTCTCAATCTGCTGACTTTACCATTCAAGATATAAAGTTTGAAAGTCAAGGCGTTACACTTGCAGGCACAATTTTAACGCCTAAAAAAACAATTGCAGCAGTTGTAATTGTTCACGGCTCTGACCCAGTAAAAAGAGAAATGGAGTTCGCAAAACGTCTTGCCAAAGAAGGTATTGCTGTATTAACATATGATAAACGTGGAGTTGGAGAATCCGGAGGTGTGTATGTAGGCCCATCTGTTGGCACGAATAATATAGACAATACTAATCTTAATCTATTATCTCTCGATGCAAGTTCTGCAGTAAATACATTTCGAATCTATTTGAAAGATAAAAAAACACCAATTGGATTAGTTGGCTTCAGTCAAGCAGGATGGATAATCCCCATTACTGCAAGCAAAAATTCACAAATTAAATTTATGGTTTTATTTAGTTGTCCTACAATTACTACTCTAGAACAACTTCGATTTCAGTTTTATACTAATGGGAATAATGATTTTTGGGGAAATCATACAGAATCAGATGCTCGTGAACATACTAAAAATGACAAAGACAGGTATCAATTCGTTGCCACTGACCCAATGATTACTCTGAATACTCTTTCTATTCCAGGGCTTTGGCTTTTTGGTGAAAAGGATATACAGATTCCAGTAAAGGTATGTATAGAGCAATTAAATACATTGAAAGTTCAAGGCAAACCTTTCGAATATACTTTGTTTTCTAAATTAGGACACAATACTGCTTTTGACATTGATACAGTACCTGTTGACATTTCAATTCAATGGATAAAGCAGAAAACGTTGAACATAAAAAAGTTTAACGCCTCAAAATAAAGCAATACCTGTCCGTTGTGCGCTATTTTATCTATTTTTTCAGATACTCTAACAATTCGTAAAAAAAACTAATTTCAACCCACGAAAATAGCACTCCAATATGTAAACGATTGGAATGGCAAAACACAAGCCGTTCAAATGACTGTTAGCGAATGGGAAAAAGTGTCGGTGCACGAATTATCACTTATGTAATTACAGTACAAAAAAAAGTTTACCTACTTACAATTTACGACAAAGCAGAATTTAATTCTATTGATGATAAAACTCTACGAAAAATGATAGAAATTATTCCTATCAAGAAATAAAACATCGCACAACTGATCATTGAAGCAATTGGTGCTTCAGAGTAAGTACATCTCCCAACTGCTTCAATGCGTTTGGTGTTGGCGTCTAATTTGCAGGACATCCTTAAATCTTAAACCAAAATTATAAAATGAGAAATTTAATTGTTACACTTTTAATTACTGTTTGCATAGTAGCATGCAATCAATTACCTAAAACTGTTGATAACATTTCAACTTCAAAAGAGAAAGACAATGCCTATCAAATAAAAACAGGTGGTTGTAAAATGATACAAATTGACGGCAAGTACAATGTTTGGACAAAGAAAATTGGGGATGGAAAAATAAAGGTATTGCTCTTACACGGTGGACCAGGTTTTACTCATGACTATTTTGAATGCTTTGAGGATTTTTTACCAAAAGAAGGTATTGAATTTTACTATTACGACCAATTAGGCGTTGGAAATTCAGATATTCCAATAGATACTTCTCTTTGGAATATTCAACGCTATGTAGAAGAAGTAGAACAAGTAAGAAAAGGTCTTGGATTAGAAAACTTTTATTTGTTAGGGCATTCGTGGGGAAGTATGTTGGCAATGGAATATTTACAGAAATATCAAAGCCATGTAAAAGCTGCCGTACTTTCTAATATGACAGCAGGGATTACGAGTTATGTAAATTACAGTAATAAGCAAAAAAATGAGTTTCTTTCCAAAGAAGAATTGGCAACTTTTGATTCATTGGACAAACATAAACTTTATGACTCACCTGAATATCAAAATTTGCTGATGAATAAACTTTACACACGTAATGTTTGCCGTATGCTAGTTGAAAATTGGCCAGAACCTTTAATGAGAGCATTCAAGAAAGCAAATCATTCAATCTATACACAAATGCAAGGTGTGGACGAGTTTCATGTTACAGGCAATTTCAAAGATTGGGAAATGTGGGATAGATTACCTAACATCAAAGTGCCTATACTTGTGCTTGGCGGTATCTATGATGAAATGAACCCGGAGGATATGAAAAAAGAAGGACAATTAATTCCGAACAGTAGAACTTACTTATGTCCAAATGGTGGACACCTAAGTATGTATGACGACCAACAGAATTATTTTACCAGCCTCATTACTTTTTTGAAAGATGTTGACGGGAATAGATTTACAGCAGACAAAAAATAACTTGTGATGAAAGAAAAACTTGGTGCTATCGTCCTAATCTAAAACTCAAACAACAGCATAAAAAGAAGCCCAGCTCTGTGAACCGGGCTCTGGGCTTCTTTGACCTTAACGTGCTTTTTTCTTTGGATCTGCTTTCTTCTGAGCAGAGCTTTTCTTTTTAGTAGGCTTATTCTTCCTAGGTTCAACTGTCTTTTTAGGCATAGATTTAAATTTAAGGTTAGTGAATAATTTACTCATGGCTGCACAGTATTTCTTTCCTTTCTAATATGTTGTTCTTATAGAAGCAGCAATTGAACAGACAGAGTATAAGTAAAGATATGCCTATAAGTGTAAATCGAAATTAATTCAACATCAAAAAACATTCAATCTGAAAGTTCACCAGAATTAATAATCTCTACTTAAGAACTAGAGATTATTAACCCAAGAAAATTTGTAATTTCCCTATATGCAAAATATAGCCATGCTGTTTAAAACTATTGTTTGTTTGATTTCATTTTTGTCGCTAACCCCTTCAATCAGATCTCAGGATGTTATCGCAAGCGAAATTATTACAACCGAAAAAATGTACGATCTGCATTTTACGGATGCCAAGAGAGATTCTATGGTAAACCAACTAAACGCTAACCTTCATCTCTATCAATACCTGCATGGTTTCAATCTGCCAAATAGTATTCCCCTACCAAACTGGTTTGATCCAGTATTACCAGCAATGTCATTCAATACCAAACAACAGCCCATTAACTGGAATATTCCTTCAGGCGTTGTAATGCCTGCTGATACAAACCAATTGGCGTTTTATACCATTGCCCAATTGTCTTCTTTGCTCATTCATCATAAAATAACGTCTGTTCAATTAAGTCGGTTTTTTATAACCCGTTTAAAAAAATATGGCGACACATTGCATTGTGTGATTACTCTTACGGAGCAAATCGCCATGGAACAGGCAAAACGGGCCGACGAAGCATTTGCAAAAGGCATTTATAAAAGTCCGCTACAAGGTATACCCTATGGTCTTAAAGACTTATTTGCAGTAAAAGGTACCCGAACCACCTATGGCACGCCGTCATTTAAAAATCAGGTGATAGATGAAAATGCCTTTGTATATCAGCAACTTGAAAAAGCTGGCGGAGTTTTAATCGCAAAACTATCGATGGGAGAGCTTGCGATGGATGATATATGGTTTGGCGGACAAACCAAAAACCCCTGGAATTTACAACAAGGTTCCAACGGATCATCCGCAGGTTCGGCATCGGCAACTGTTGCTGGCTTGTTACCATTTGCTATTGGTACTGAAACCTACGGATCTATTGTAGCACCATCTGCGGTGTGTGGGGCAACCGGGTTGCGGCCAACATTTGGTAGTGTAGCCCGAACTGGCGGTATGAATCTTGCCTGGACCTCCGACCGTATAGGGCCAATTTGCAGGGACGCTGAAGATGCGGCAATGGTATTTGCATCCATACATGGTGGTGATCAATTTGATCGTGCCTCAAGAACTATGCCTTTTAATTACACCGGTAATGTTGATCTAAAAAAACTAAAAGTGGCGTATGCAAAAAATTATATTGATACCTTATCTAGCAATAGTTCAGAAAAAGAAGTGATTAAAACTTTGCAGGATGCAGGATTGGAAATTACTGCTATTGAATTCCCATCCAACTTACATACAAATGATCTGTTAACTAGCATTTGGGCTGCAGAATCAGCTGCTGCATTTGATCCTCTCACAAGGTCTGGTAAGGATAGCCTAATGGTACAGCAATGGCAAAGCCGATACCCGAACCAGTTTAGGAGTGCACGGTTTATTCCGGCTGTAGAATATTTAACTATCTCCCGATTGCGCTACCTGGTGATGCAACAAGCCTATCTATTGTTGGGTAAATACGATATTATTGTTGTTCCAAGTATGGCTGATGAGCCAATGGCACTAACCTGTCTAACAGGTAATCCCTGTATCACACTACCAGCTGGAATTGCAGCTGCAGGTGGTGCACCACCAAGCATTACTTTCATTGGTGGTAAATTATACAGTGAGGCTATTATAGTTGCGTTCGCCAAAAAGTTTCAGCAGCTAACCCGTTTTCAGCTGCAGCATCCAGCGATGTTTACAATTGAGCATTAGTAATGACGGCAAAAAAACAACTAAGACACATGAAAATGAAACACCTACTACTACTATTTTTTTCTTTCATCCTTATAGTTGTACAAGCACAAATTACTGAAGGCGACTTTCTAAAATCCGCAGAACTCAGAAACTGTTTACTTGTCCGTGCCTACAAACAAAAAGACACAACCACCTACAATAAATTAACTGAGGAGGCTGCCTTACAATACGGTAAGCTTTCAGCCAAAGACAGAAAATACCATAGCACTTATTTAGCGAATATTTATTACAATCAATGTTGCGTCTACTCTTTAACTGGAAATAAAGTAAAAGCATTGCTAACACTGAAAAAATCAATTGATGCTGGAAACATTTTTTATGATAATATGAAGTCGGATAGCGACTTAAACAACATTCGTAATGAAATAGAATTTCAAAATATCATTGAGGTATCACAAAAAAAGTATCTGAACAGTTTGAAATATGTTATAAAAGAATTCAAACAAGATACCAACACCATTATAAGTCTTACTGAATACGCTAGATTTTATTATTCCAATTATGATACTACTTTACTGTATTTTACCCGGGCATTTGAATTAGCTGGAAAATTAAAAAATGACAAATACCAAACAAGCATCTTAGCTCAGATCGAACAGGTTTATACAAAGAACAAAAATTTCAGAAAAGCACTAGAGCTTAATTTTGATTTGTTAAAACTTTATGAAAATATGAGCGATACATTTGGCATTGCTCAAACATGGCTTGAATTAGGTGGTGTATATGATAATTTGGGTGACGAAGAGAGTTCGATTTTGTATAATAAAAAAGCTTACTCCATATACAAAAAGAAAGGAGAAAATAGACATGGGGTGATAAGCAGTGCAAATAATATAGGATATAAATATTTAATTCTAAATCTCCCAGACTCTGCCTTGTCTTATTTTCAGGAATCAAATGCCGCAGTAAACGATGAAATTAAAAATTCAAATCCAGGAGCATATGCATTTACATTATATGGTCTTGGTAAAGTTAATTCTCAGTTGGGCAATTTATCGATAGCAATGTCTTATTATAAAGAAAGTCTGTTGCAGATTGTTAACAATACTGAAACGTCTTATTATAATTGGCTGCATGGTTTAATCTATATGGGGCTTGGTGAAATATTTAAATCAAACGGGCATTCAGACTCAGCAATTGTTTATTACAAAGAGGCATTGAAAATAATGCCAGAGGAAATACTGATACCTGCTATCTATAGAAACCTTGCCGAGCTTTACAAAAATATAAATAAGGATACAGCTTTCAATTATTTGATGAAAGAAGTAAAATTAACAGACAGTTTGAATAACGCAAACAATAAAAGAGACATTAAAATCCTGACTTTAAATGAGCAGGAAAGGCAAAAATCCATAGTATTCAAACAAGAACAGGACGAAGAAGAACGAAAACAAAATATTCAATATGCCTTAATTGCAATAGTACTTGTTTCGCTTATTATCTTATTCCTGTTTCTTAGCCGGAGTTTAATTACCAACCCCAAACTGATTTCTTTTTTAGGAGTAATTGCTTTGTTACTTGTTTTTGAATTTCTAAATCTATTACTACATCCATTCTTAGAAAGGACCACTCATCACTCGCCTATTTTAATGTTATTTTCCTTAGTTTGTATTGCAGCTTTGCTTGTGCCTTTGCACCACAAATTAGAAAAGTGGGTAACAGTAAAACTGGTTGAGAAGAACAAAGCAACAAGATTGGCAAATGCAAAAAAAACAATTGAGAAATTAGAAGAGAATTTAAAAATGACAAACAGTAAATAATCAATAGATTTAACAACCAAAAAAATAAAACCATGGCACAAATTAACCCACACATCAATTTCAACGGCAATGCAGAAGAAGCATTCAACTTTTACAAATCGGTATTTGGCGGAGAATTTGCCAGAATATTGCGCTTCAAAGATTTAGCAAGTGCTGAATTTAAAGTTTCTGAAAAAGACGTTGATAAAATAATGCACATTGCCTTACCAATCGGTAATAGTATTTTAATGGCAAACGATGTACCAGAAATATTAGGCAGAACAAATGAAAATGAGAATAGAAGCAAAATTGTAATTAGCGCAGAAAGCAAAGAAGAAGCAGATAAATTATTCAATGGGCTTTCAGTTGGCGGGCAAATTGAAATGCCCATTTCTGACAGCCCATGGGGTTCCTATTTTGGTATGTTTAGAGACAAATATGGCATTGAATGGATGGTAGATTTTGACCCAAATTATAAAGGACTAATGTAAGCATGCACAATGCCACATATCGATGACAACTAAGAAATATTCTAACAATCTTTAATTCAAAGAGGTGAAAAATAGATCAACAGTGTTTCTTCAGGGAGTGATCATACTTTTTGGTATTATAGCAATAGTAATATTGATACGATTCCCGTTAACCGAGGGGAGAGCCAAAAATTTAGATCTGCTCAGCATTTACGCTGATCCCTTCATTATATTTGGTTATGCCGCTTCTATTCCTTTTTTTATTGCACTTTTTAATGCATTCAAATTACTCGGATATATCGGCCAAAACGAGTCTTTTTCTCCAATCTCATTTAGAGTTTTAAGTCATATCAAATATTGCGCAATTACACTGAGCTTTTTAATAGTGATGCCAGGAATATACATAAAGATATTTCACAATAAAGATGACGACCCAGCAGGTTTTCTAGCCCTATGTTTTATACTTTCTTTTGTTTCTCTTGTAATTGCTACAGCAGTTGCTGTGTTTGAAAAAATCTTACTAAACGGGATAGATTTAAAATCAGAGAACGAACAACTATTTAAGGAGTTAAAGAAATAATTTAACTTAATAGCATAAACAAGCAGATAAAATACTTCTTAAAGGTTTTTATAAACAACCATCACTTATCAAAATTAACAGTATGGATGTGAAACAAGCATACAATAGTTGGGCAGACCAATATGACTCAAATAGTAACAAAACCAGGGATCTTGAGGCTATTTCATTAAGAACTTCTTTACTGGGTTTTCAATTTAATAACTGCTTAGAAATAGGATGTGGAACGGGAAAAAATACAGCATACCTGGTAACTATTGCAAAACAAGTGACTGCAGTTGACTTTTCGGAAGAAATGCTTTCAAAGGCTAGGCAAAAAATGAATTCCAGCAATGTTCAATTTATTAAAGCAGATATAACAACTGAATGGACTTTCGCGAAAACGCAATATGATCTAGTAACTTTTAGTTTAATACTTGAGCATATTGAAAATCTGAGTGACATTTTTAGACAGCTTTCGAATGTAGTTAGCCTATCTGGCATTGTCTATATGGGAGAGCTTCATCCATTCAAACAATATACAGGAACAAAGGCAAGGTTTGACACAGCAGATGGACAACAAATCGTGACTTGCTTTAATCACCACATTTCAGATTTTACACAAGCTGCCAAACATAATGGGTTTGAAATAATGGATATTACTGAATATTTTGATGACAACACTAAAGTAAATATTCCAAGAATATTTACTTTAGTGTTAAGAAAAAAATAAAAGCATTATAGTTCCCATTTTTCAAAATTCAAATTTTTAAAAGCTCAGAACTATAGGCTACTCGAATAAAAAGTTGCAAATAATTTCATTAACGATAACTAAATGACTAAAAATGAAGAATAAAATATGTATCGCTTTTTTTAGCTTCTTCTTTTTTATTGCAGATGCCCAAAACATTTATTTTCCTGATACAAGCTGGCAGGTAAAAACACCTGCAGAAATGAAGATGAATAAAGTTCTGTTAGACAGTGCTGTAAAATTTGCTCAAGCCAATGAAAACAAATTTGACAGGGATATGCGAATTGCCACTTTAAAAGCATACGCAAGTGAGCCTGATTTTAAAATAATGGGGCCTACAAAAGAACGGGGTGGTCCTGCGGGTTTGATCCTAAAAAATGGTTACATCGTAGCACAATGGGGTGATATTAACAGAGTGGATATGACAAACAGTGTTACCAAAAGCTTTCTGTCAACGATAGCTGGTTTAGCAATTGATCAAAGCCTAATAAAAAACGTATCTGATCAGGTAAAAAATTATGTTTGGGACGGAACTTTTACTGGAGAACACAATTCAAAAATTACTTGGAACAATTTACTCACTCAATCTTCTGATTGGAGCGGAACACTATTTGACCTCGCCGATTGGGCAGACAGACCGCCTAAAGAGGGTAATATTGACGATTGGAAAAACAGAAAGCTTTACGAACCAGGTACTTTTTTTAAATACAACGATGTAAGGGTAAATGTAATGGCTTACTCTCTTTTACAGGTTTGGCGAAAGCCCCTACCCATGGTTCTCAATGAAAAGATTATGGACCCTATAAGTGCATCAACCACCTGGCGCTGGTTTGGATATGATAACTCATTTGTTAATATAGACGGAATTATGATGCAATCGGTAAGTGGAGGTGGTCATCATGGAGGTGGCCTTTTTATTAGTACACAAGACCTGGCAAGATTCGGATTGCTATTTTTGAGAAAGGGAAAATGGAAATCTCAACAGTTAATTTCTGAAAAATGGGTGAATGCCGTACATCAACCTTCAAGCGCTTATAAAGATTATGGCTTTATGTGGTGGATGAATAATAGTAAAAAATGGAAAGATGTTTCATCAGAAATTTATTATGCTAATGGTGCAGGTGGTAATTATATTGTGATTGATAATGAGCATGACTTAGTGGTTGTTACCCGATGGATAGATGATAGTAAAATGGGGGAGTTTATGAAAATAGTTGAGCAATCTATATCTGCTGAAGCTATTCACAAGTAATTAGTAAAACATTGTATTTGTATTTGCAATTAACCTCTTAAAAGCATATCTGATAATTAATTGCTCCTTAAATAATATAAAAGATGAGAAATTTAATATTCTTTATGCATACTTCCCTAGATGGGTTTGTAGCCGGACTTAATGGTGAAATGAATTGGATACATGTAGATGAAGAGATGTTTGACTTTGTGGCAATAATGACAAACCATGCAGACACAGCACTTTATGGACGTGTAACTTATGAAATGATGCAAAGTTATTGGCCAAATGCTGGTCAACAATCTAATGCCACAAAGCACGACATCGAACATTCAGCATGGTACAATAAAGTTTCAAAAGTAGTTTTATCAAAAACATTAAGTGAAAATGGTCTTAACAATACAAAAGTAATTAGCAGCCATCTTTCGGAACAAATCAACGAATTAAAAGGACAGACAGGAAAAAATATTATCATTTTTGGAAGCCCTAGCGCTTCACAATCTCTATTAAATGAAGGGCTCGTTGACGAGTTCTGGCTCTTTTTGAATCCAATTATTTTAGGTCAAGGTATGCCCTTGTTTAAAGGAGTAACGGGAACAACTAATTTGAAACTTGTAGAGTCAAAAACTTTTCATAATAGTGTTATTGCACTTCATTATAGAAAAATATAAATGATGGTTCATGGTTAGTACAAAGAGTGAAAATATAATTACTCGATACTTAGTAATCATTTCTCACTTACATATTCAAGTATATCTCCGGGCTGACATTCTAACACTTTACAAATTGCTTCTAGTGTACTAAAACGGATGGCTTTTGCCTTTCCTGTTTTTAGTATTGAAAGATTCGAAAGCGTTAGATCAACTTTTTCGGATAATTCATTTAAAGACATTTTTCTTTTTGCCATCATCACATCTAGGTTTACAATAATTGGCATAATTTATACAGTTAATTGGTTTTCTTCCTGAATTTCAATCCCACGTTTGAAAACCTGAGAAATGATATAAATAATTCCAGCCATAAAAAGATATTCATCATCCGTATTTCTTATGGGTAATTGTATTCCAGTTGCTTGCATGAGGTAAAAAGTATAGGTTTTCCAGAAAATACTACTAACGATCCATACACATAACATGATGTATGCCATCCTTTCTAATTTTATTTCTACCTCCATTGAAAAAGGTGCTTTCAATTTAAGTTCAGATAATAACGTAAATACTTTATACCAGAATAGTGCTTTTAAAACTGAAACTGCAATTGTCAAGATCATTCCACAAACAAAAAACCCAATACTTTGCTCTCTGATCCTAAATAGATTCAGATCTACTTGATAAGTAAGTTTTGCCCATTCAAGATTGATAAAACTAGCAATCAGTGTCAACAACTGGCTTCCCCAAAGAATGGAACACCCAACACCCCCGAGCAGGGCTAAATATTTTGAAACCGTTAGAATAGTTTCTGTCTTTATTTTCATATTTGAAAGTTTAGAATGCAAATATGAGTAAATATTTATTGATAAACAATAAATATTTATTTTTTAATGCTAATTTAACGTAGAATTCGGAATTCATATAGTTACAAAGTCCTTCGCTGGAAAATGAAAATTGGTAGGAGAAAATTATACCCTCAAGAAATAACTAAATCGAAAAATAGATATACATTATCCAGGATGCATTCAATTTTTGGGGTAAAGAATTTGAAGAGGAATATAAAAAAAGTATAAAACCTTTTTGACATGGTGATTTTAAAAGACAGCCAAAAGACATCGTGGATTAACCCACCTATGGGCAAAATAAATGAATTAAAATCGATCTTTAAAAAGGATTGAACATTATCGTATAAGTAAATTGAATCTTCCTTAAAGATTAATCAAAATTCAACCATTACATTTACCCTATGATACAATATCAAATTGAAACAAATTTAAGTGTTGCAGAATTCACCGAAGTATTAATCAAATCAACTTTAGGAGAAAGAAGACCGATTACTGAACCAGAGAGAATTGCTAAAATGCTCGAATATGGCAATTTAATTATCACAGCAAGAGATAATGGTAAATTAGTGGGAGTTGCCAGATCATTAACTGACTTTACCTTTTGCACTTATTTATCGGATCTGGCTGTAGACGATACATATCAAAAGCAAGGCATAGGAAAAGAACTTGTGCGGTTAACAAAAAAAGAAACACCAAAAGCCAAACTAATTTTACTTGCAGCACCTAAAGCAGTAAATTACTATCCGAAGATAGGAATGAAACAATGGGAACATTGTTATGTTTTAGATAATATCAATGAATTAAAATAAAATGCTTACACAAATTCTACAAAGACCTGGTTCTGCGCCCTTGATTAAAAACCTAAATAAACAAAATGCAGTAAATACAGTGCTGCCTTTTTTGTATCTAAGCCTTTTTCTTCAATTAACAAGTTGCGTTAGCAGACCTCCTCATGAAACAGGCACTTTCAAAACAACTGATTTAGTAGAATTAGTGAAACTAGATACTTCCATCCACTTAGACATTAGATATGCTACCAGTAATAATTTGGAAGGCAGGCCAGTATATACAGAAGCAAGAGCATTTTTACAAAGGCCTGCCGCAGAAGCCTTAGTAAAAGTAAATTATGAGTTAAGAAAGCAGGGATATGGTCTTCTTGTTTTTGACGGATACCGTCCATGGAGTGTTACCAAACTTTTTTGGGATCTAACACCCAAAAAAGATAAAATTTTTGTGGCCAACCCTAAAGAAGGTTCTAAACACAATAGAGGCTGCGCAGCAGATTTAACCATATATGAAATCGCAACTGGAAAAGAGGTGCAAATGACTGGAGTGTATGATGAGATGAGTGAGCGTTCTTATCCAAACTATACAGGTGGTACTGCAGTACAAAGGAAGATGCGGGATTTGTTAAGGAGTAAAATGGAAGCCGGTGGTTTTAGTGTTTATGAATATGAATGGTGGCATTTCGATTTTAGTGATTGGAAGTCATACCGAATTGGGAATATAAAATTTTCTGATATTAAATAAGTTTCATGAAACATTTTCTTTTTACTTTCTCATTGATCGCTTTACTCAATCATGGTAAAGCCCAAACCGACAATAGAATTATCATTGGAAAAATTGACAGTATTCAGTCTACTATATTGAATGAAAAAAGAAAGATTTGGATCTATGTCCCAGGGGGCGGATCCCTCGATATTTATTCCAAACAACGTTATCCTGTTGTATACCTTTTAGACGGTGATGGTCATTTTTCATCAGTGGTTGGTATGATGCAACAATTAAGTACTGTTAATGGAAATATGATTTGCCCTGAAATGATTGTGATTGGTATTACTAACACAGACAGGACAAGGGATTTAACACCAACACATATTGATATAGATCCCCCTTATATGGACAGTGCTTCTGCCAAAACATCGGGTGGGGGTGAGAAATTCATTTCTTTTATTGAAAAAGAACTGATGCCATATATAGAAAGCAATTACCCTACAGAACCCTATAAAATGCTCATTGGCCACTCTTTTGGTGGCTTAACAGTTATGCAGACTTTTGTGCACCATACTAATTTATTCAATTCTTTTATCTGCATAGACCCAAGCATGTGGTGGGATAAACAAAATCTTTTAAAAGAATCTAAGAAATTCTTAATCAATAACAAATTTCAAGGAACATCACTCTTCCTTGGTATAGCAAACACAATGCCAGAAGGAATGAATATTAATAAAGTTTCAAATGATACTTCTGCTGATACAAGACATATTCGTTCTATATTAAAATTGAAAAGTTATTTTGAACAGAATAAACAAAATGGCTTAAAGTTTCAAAGCAAATATTACAACGATGACTCACATGGATCAGTTCCTCTAATTACAGAATATGATGCCTTACACTTTATATTCGATTTCTATCCTCTAAAAATGAATTTTAAGGATTTTACAGATTCTACAACAGCATTGTTAGATAAATACGAAAAGCATTTTTCTGCAGTTTCAAAAAAAATGAGTTATAAAGTAAAACCTTCTGAAGAGCTGATTAACAGTTTGGGCTACGAGGCTTTAGGAAGTAAACATTACAAAAAAGCAGCAGGATTTTTTAAATACAATATTGATAACTATCCTGAAAGTTTTAATGTATATGATTCTATGGGAGATTATTTTGAAGCAGTTGGCGATAAATTAAATGCAATTAAACATTTTGAAAAGGCTCTGTCCATTAAAGAGAATACTGATACAAGGAAGAAATTAGAAAAAATTAAAAGTTAGAACACCGAGTATTACATTTTATTAACTTCCATTAACAAAATATACAAACATGAAAAAATTGTTTGCCACTACACTCCTATTACTATTTATTTTCAGCTTTGTAACTGCACAGGAAACTGTGAATTTGCAAATGATGCAAAAAATAAAAGAAGAAGAAAAGAACCATTCACAAATCAAGAATATAGCCCATAATATCACAGACGTTACAGGCCCAAGGCTTACTAATTCGCCAGGTTATAAACGCGCATTAGACCTGGTTACAGAACTCTGTAAAAGCTGGGGCATAGAAAATGCTGGGCCTGAAGCTTGGGGTGAATTTGGTAAAGGATGGAGTAATGAAACTGGTTCGCTTTCATTAAGAACTCCTTATTACGAAAATATTATTGCCTATCCAGTTCCCTGGTGTAAAAGCACACGCAAAAATGTAAGAGCCGAACTTATAATGCTGGAACATTTAGATTCTGCAAGCATTGACAAATTAGGAGATACTATAAAAGGGAAAATAGTAATCATAAAACCTAGCTCAGAAACCATACCAGACGCGTTTAAAGCATCCGCCTCAAGATATGGCGATAGCAGTTTAGATAATCTACCAGATGATTATATGGTTACTGCTGAAGAAATAAAACAGTTTTTACCCGCTGCAAAAAGTGAGTACTATACTAAATTATATTTAAGTAAAAAAGGAGCAATTGGATTAGTAAGAAGCAACCGCGATTCAAGAGATGGAACAGTATTTGTGGATGGCGGTGTTGGCTATGATAAACGCTTTGAACCTACACTTCCCGAAATGAAAACAAGTAGGGAAGATTATCTAAAATTATTTCGACTCATCAAAGACAATAAAAAGGTAGAGTTAGAAATGAATGTACAGAATACATTTTATGAAAATGATCTAACAGGATACAATTTTGTAGCTGAAATACCCGGTACTGATCCTTTACTGAAAAGCCAGGTTGTAATGCTTGGAGGACATTTAGATAGTTGGGCAGGTGGCACAGGAGCAACCGACAATGCAGCTGGGAGTATTGTTATGTTAGAAGCAATACGCATTCTTAAAACAATCGGTATACAACCACGCCGAACCATCCGTATCGCTTTATGGGGCGGTGAAGAACAAGGGCTCTATGGTAGTTTTGGATATGTAAAAAAACATTTTGGTGACCCAGCAAATATGCAATTATCTGATGAACAGCTAACTATATCAGCTTATTTCAATTTGGATAATGGTAGTGGGAAAATACGTGGAATTTATGCCCAGGGAAATCCAGCTGTTCGTGAACTATTTAAAAGTTGGCTAACACCTTTTGCAGACATGGGTGCTGCGGGTGGTGTTACTATGAGCAACACCGGTTCTACCGATCACTTGAGTTTTGATGCTGTTGGAATTCCTGGTTTTCAGTTTATTCAAGACCCTATGGAATACGAAACTCGAACGCATCATAGCAATATGGATACCTATGAACATTTATCTATCCCTGACCTTCAACAGGCAGCAGTAGTTGTTGCGGCTTTCGTTTACAATACTGCTATGCGTAACGAAATGATCCCTCGGAAAGCAAAACCCAAAGCCGAGAAATTTGTATTTGATATAGATTTCCCTTTATAAAATAGGAGCCTGAATTCGGAATCTCATGTATTGGAACTTTAGGATTAAAATAATTAGGATTAGGTATTTAATTCTCGAAGATAAAATAAAGGCTTTGTAATGACTAATATATTTAGTATTTTGTGTCTAAATAATTTAGTTATGTTTAAGGGAATAAACGCCATAGAGTTTTCGAAAAGGTTTC
>JANYEA010000019.1 GCA_025363385.1 Bacteroidota bacterium
AAAACTTGCGTTTTTACTCCTTTTAATTTTAACTCCTTAACACTTTTTCAGTGCCCTCGTTTAATCAGAGGCTTTTTTTTTTATGTGGTATTATTTTTACTTTTAACTTTTACTCCTATTTCATTTTAAAAGACTCCAGGAACTTAGTAGTAAAATTACCCTTTCTAAAATCTTCATTTTGCATCAATTGTAAGTGGAAAGGAATCGTAGTTTTTACACCTTCAATTACATACTCACTTAATGCCCGATACATGGTATCAATGGCTTCTTCTCTTGTTTGTGCTACTGTAATTAATTTACCAATCATTGAATCGTAGTAAGGAGGGATCACATAACCTGCATACACATGGCTATCTACACGAACACCATGTCCGCCTGGAGTATGTAATACTGTGATTTTCCCGGGAGATGGGCGAAAGTCGTTATACGGATCTTCTGCATTAATCCTACATTCAATAGCGTGCATTTGAGGTTCGTAATTTCTTCCGGATATTTTCTCACCCATGGCAATTTTGATTTGCTCTTTGATCAAATCAAAGCTTACCACTTCCTCAGTTACGCAGTGTTCAACCTGAATACGCGTATTCATTTCCATGAAATAAAAATTGCGATGCTTATCTACCAGAAACTCAATTGTACCCACACTTTCGTAGTTAATAGCCGATGCCGCTTTGATAGCAGCTTCGCCCATTTTCTGACGCAATTCTGCGGTCATAAATGGAGAGGGTGATTCTTCCACTAATTTCTGATGACGTCTTTGAATAGAACAGTCACGTTCGCTTAAATGACATACATTTCCGTATTGATCACCTGCAATTTGAATTTCAATATGTCGAGGCTCTTCTACAAATTTCTCCATGTAGATGCCATCATTTTTAAAAGAAGCAGCTGCTTCCATTTTAGCTGCTGTATAAGCCTTCTCAATTTCGTCTTCCTGCCAAACCACGCGCATCCCTTTACCACCACCACCTGCAGTTGCTTTAAGAATTACAGGGTATCCAACAACTTTGGCCAATTCTATTGCCTCTTCAATGCTTTCTAACAAACCTTCTCCACCTGGCACTACAGGAACACCTGCTTTGATCATGGTTTCTTTAGCAGAAATTTTGTCGCCCATCCGATTAATCATCTCTGGAGTGGGTCCGATAAACTTGATACCATGATCAGCACAAATTTGAGAGAACTTGGCGTTCTCAGCTAAAAATCCGTAACCTGGATGCACCGCATCAGCATTCGTGATTTCTGCAGCAGCCATGATATGGGGAATATTCAGATAAGAATCAGCACTTTGGGGTTTACCAATACATACAGCTTCATCCGCAAACTTTACGTGAAGACTGTCTTTATCGGCAGTAGAATAAACCGCTACTGTTTTTATACCCATTTCTCTACAGGTACGAATTACACGTAAAGCTATCTCACCCCTATTGGCAATCAATATTTTTTTAAACATGGATTCAATTTAATGAGGAAAAAATTATGCCGGATCAACCAAGAACAAAGGTTGGTCGTACTCAACTGGACTAGCATCGTCCACCAAAATTTTCACAATTGTTCCGCTGATTTCGCTTTCAATTTCATTGAAAAGCTTCATAGCCTCTATGATACATACCACTTTACCAGGAGCAACTTCTGTGCCCACTTCGGCAAAAATTGGCTTATCGGGTGAAGGGCGTCGGTAAAATGTACCGATCATCGGGCTTTTAATAGTAATGTAGTTATCTGCTTTTGAAGGAGCTGCTACAGGAGCAGCTGGTGCAGCACTAACAACGGGTGCCGGAGCAGCAGCTGGAGTAGTATAGACTTGATGTTGAGGCGCCGCTACATTAACTACAGGCTCTTCCTTTTGCTTAATGGTAACCTTACCATCTTTGTCTTCTATACTAATTTCACCAATATTACTTTTATTGACGATTTTGATTAATTCGTGAATTTGCTTCAAGTCCATAAATGGCTAATTTTTAGTAAAAAACGGTTAATTTAGGTCAAATCGGGTGGCAAAATAGCCCTTTTTTACCAAAAACATCGATTTTCTTTAAAATGGGGAGAATTAGATTCTGGATTTTTTTGTACCCCCTGAAAATAAAAATGGCAGCTCATGGCTGCCACTAATCATATCAGTTGGATTGATTATTCCTTTACACGCTCTACATATTCGCCAGATTTTGTGTTTACCCGGATCAATTCACCGTCTTCCACAAACAAAGGAACCATTACCGTTGCACCGCCTTCTACAGTTGCAGCTTTCAATGCACGGGTAGCTGTATCACCTCTTAATCCTGGCTCACAGTAAGTGATTTTCATCACGATCTTCTCTGGTAATTCAGCACCAATAGGTAATTCAGTCTCTGTATTAATAAATACAAATACTTCAGAGCCATCTTTTAAAAATTGGGGTGCATCGATCATTTCTTCACCTAATGCAATTTGTTCGAAAGTTTCGTTATTCATTAAATTATAACCACTTTCATCTTTATATAAGTACTGAAAAGCTTTCTTTTCTACTCGAACAGGGTAAACTGTTTCACCACTATTCCAAGTTTTCTCGATAGAACGCTTATTGTCAACACCTTTCAATTTTGCCCAAACTTTCGCTGCTGCGCGAGCTGTTTTATTTTCACCGAATTCCACAACTGAATACAAACTTCCGTCCAGTTTCAGAATCATTCCACGGCTGATGTCGGCTGTATTTGCCATAATTATTGATTTTAATACTGATTTATGCAGGCGCAAAAGTAGGGATTGGCAGCCAAATACTAGTTATTTTTTTCAGCATTTAGTAGCTATTTCAAATATGATTTGGATGAAAAATAATATTAACGCGGAAATAATTCATCTCGAAAAGCTGCATTCAGAAATCACAAGGTATCTGTATAAGTACCAAAACAAAGTATATGAATAAGAATTTTCGTCTTCTCTTCGTACTGTTTTTTCTTTCTTTTCAAACAGTGGTATCTGCTAATACAATTATTATAAAAGGTACCGTAAAAGATAGTAGCAATCATTATTTAGCTAACAAATTAGTTAAGATATATAGTACTGATAGTATTAATGGTGGATGCACCATTGCACATACTGTGTATACTAATCCAAATGGATATTATATCGATACTTTAAAATGTAATGGAGATATCAGAAAGCTATATATTATCGTAGAAAATTGCAATGGTAAAAATATTACACACGACCCTTCGCTTACCACTACAGGTGTTGTTGAATCAAATTTTATTATTTGCAGCAACCCGAATATTCCACAACCTATTCCTGGTTGCAAAGCGGTAATTGCTTACATTGTAAAAGATAGTATCGCACAATTCAATAGTAGTGAATCTCATGCCGGCTCCATGCCAGGAACCTTACCAGACAGCATTATCAGCAGATCCTGGTATTTTGGCGACAGTAGTTCTATTCTTACTGGAAACAGAATTGATCCAGTACATATTTATAAAAATCCCGGAGAATATACTGTAACACTCATCATCAAAACGAAGAGTGGTTGTGAAAGCAGTTATCCACTGCATATACAAATTCAAAAGCCAGTAATCCCTACAAATTGCAAAGCATTTTTCACTAGTACTGTAAAAGATTCCATCGCAAAATTCAATAGTGAAGGCTCATTAGCAAGTGTAACAACAGGTATCGCAAAAGATAGTATTATTAGTCGCACCTGGTATTTTATGGATAACAATCCAAACCCGACTACACTAACTGGTAATCGTATCGATCCAAGTTTTACCTACACAAAACCTGGAACCTATCAGGTATACTTAGTAATAAAAACTAAGTTAGGTTGCGAAAGTAAATACACAGAGTCTGTTACAATCAAACCCCATACATCTCCAACAGAATGTAAAGCGAAAGCAAACTTTTCTATCGAAAAAATTGGTTTGAAAAAAGTGTTACTAAATAGTGAACTAAGTACGGTTCAGCTAGGAGATAGCATTATTCAGCGGACCTGGAAATTTGGAGACAATAGTTATCTTCAAGGCAATAGCATTAAAATAGAAAGAGAATATCCTACACAAGGAATCTATACCGCCTGCTTACTCATCAAAACCCTGAATGGCTGTATAGCAGATACTTGCAAACAGGTGGTGATTCAGGATACTTCCAATATCCGACCAATTTCCATTGATTTTATTAAGATCTTAGCTATCAATCCAAATCCAGTAATCACTAATTTCAGGGCAACCATTTATAGTAGCTGCAGCGATATCGAATGTGAAATAGATGTATATGATATCTATGGGGTTTTAAAGAGTTCGATGAAAAAAATGCTGACCAAAGGAAATAATATCGTAGAAGTGCAAACTGCCAATTTGTACCACGGTCCATACTTCCTGAGGGTAATTTCAAAATCCGGTAAAGACAGCAAGATTTTCTATAAGCTCTAAGAAAAAATTGGAAATAATAGGTTTTAACAACAAATGCTACTCTGTTTTAACCTATTTTTGCGGCAAATTTTAAGTAACTCATGGCAGTTTTAGTAAATAAACAGTCGAAAATCATCGTTCAAGGTTTTACCGGCACAGAAGGTACATTCCATGCAACACAGATGATCGAATACGGTACCAATGTGGTAGGTGGTGTAACACCTGGAAAAGGCGGAACCCTCCATTTGGACAAGCCCGTTTTCAATACGGTTTCTGATGCGGTAAAAGCAACAGGGGCTAATGTGAGTATTATTTTTGTACCACCTGCATTTGCTGCAGATGCGATCAAAGAAAGTGCTGAAGCGGGTATTTCTTTAGTGGTATGTATCACAGAAGGCATTCCTGTTCAAGATATGATTCACGTGAAAAGCTATTTGCAAACGACCAATACAAGATTGATCGGACCCAATTGCCCAGGCGTGATTACTGCTGACGAAGCAAAAGTTGGTATTATGCCAGGCTTTATTTTCAAAGCCGGTAGAATTGGAATCGTTTCTAAAAGTGGTACCCTAACCTATGAGGCTGCAGATCAGGTAGTGAAAGCTGGTCTTGGAATTAGCACAGCTATTGGAATTGGTGGAGACCCCATCATTGGAACACCTACCAAGGAAGCCGTTGAATTGTTAATGAACGACCCAGAAACCGAAGGTATCATCATGATTGGTGAAATCGGTGGAAGCATGGAAGCAGATGCTGCCCGTTGGATCAAAGAAAATAAAACAAAACCTGTGGTTGGTTTCATTGCCGGACAAACTGCCCCTCCGGGTCGCAGAATGGGACACGCAGGAGCCATTGTAGGTGGAGCAGACGATACTGCCGCAGCTAAGATGAAGATTATGGCAGAATGTGGTATTGAGGTGGTAGCAAGCCCTGCAGATATTGGTAGAACGATGGCAGCAGCTATTGCTGCATTAAAAAAATAAGAAATCACAAAAGTATATCGTCCCGGTCAGGCAACTGACCGGGATTTTTGTTTCAGGGATTCACTTGAAAAGGTTTTGTTAAACGGTACTTTCGTTTATGCATAGAAGGCGATCTTGCATCTTACCAGAAATAGACTTAATTGTTGTTCATATGAATTTTAAAAGAGGGTTATTCATTGGGTTGATTCTTTGGATGGGTACTGGTTTAAACGCACAGGAAACAGATACCACTTTTTCCAAACAATGGATTGAAATTGATAGTCTCCTAGGAGTTTCGCATTTACCTAAATCTGCGCTCGACAAAGTGAATCAGTTGTACCAGCTCGCTGAAAAACAAGCCGATAAAGTGCAACAGATTAAGGCAATGCTTTACCGGATCTCTATTGAGAATGAAATTACAGAAATGGATATCACTAAAAATATTGCATCCATTCAATTAGAGCTAACTAAAACAAATGATCCAAGTGCCAAAGCGCTACTGCATGTATTAAAGGCCAAAATTTATCAATCCTATTTCAATAGACATCGCTGGCAATTATATGATCGATCTAAAATAAAAAATCAGCTCAACAGCCCAATTTCAAATTGGTCGGCAGATGATTTTTTAAATGCTATTGAAAAAGAATATAATGATGCATTATCTGAAAAAGAATGGCTCAAAAAAACGGAACTTTCCCCTTACCGAGCTATTATGTGGAAAGGCAATGCGGAATATTTGCGCCCCACATTATTTGATATTATTGCTCAAGACGCTTTAGACTATTATAAAAGCGGACAAGAATCGAAAACACGGCCTGTAAATAGTTTTATAATTCAAGAACAAGATGCACTGGGAACTTATACAGCATTTGCTTCTTTAAAACTTAGCAGCACAGACAGTATTGCACCTGCATACAAAGCATTACTACTATTTCAAGAGCTAACACTATTCCATATGAACGACGAGCATAAAGAAGCTTTGATTCATATCGATATAAACAGGATCAACTGGGTTTTTGAACAAGTTTTTTTTGAAAATAAAATTCAATTAAAAGAAAAAGCATTAACAGCCATTACCAAAGATTTTAAGATTGAAGCAACCGCATTTGCCTGGTTACAATTGGCGAGAGACAGAAGCGATCTTGCGGCCACTTATTCTCCGTACCAAGACAGTTCTCAAAGATGGCAATACCTTGCTTCCATCAAATTAATCGATCAAGCCTCCAAATTTTTTATCAAAAAAAATCCAGTTAAAAACGAGTTAGAAAACCTGAGACAAACCATTCTTAGCAAAATAATTAGCATACACGCTGATCAGATTGATCTACCCAATAAACCGTTTAGGGCATTGGTTCAATACAAAAATGTAGATACAATTTATACAAGGATTCTAGAATTGCCACTAGAATTTACCAAATCAAATGATCGTGGAGAAATATTGATGTCTCAACTATGCAATAAAAAAAATTTACAAAGTAACAAACAGTGGTTGCCAGTTACAAGTGATTATCAGCTTCATTATGTAGAAATAAAATTAGACCCCTTACCTTATGGTGAATATGTATTACTTACTTCTACAGGAAGAAATTTTGATCCGGCATCAGACCTTATCAATTATCAATCCTTCCAGGTTTCCAACATCAGTGTGATCCAAAATAAAACCGATTTATTTATACTTAACAGAGAAACAGGAAAACCTATTTCTAAAGCCATTATCACCATTCTAAGTAAGTCATCCAATTACCAAAACAAGGAATGGGAAAATGAAGGAACGAAGATCACGGATGATAATGGATATGCAAAAATGAGTGGTCAGAAAAATAATCGTGTTTATGCGTTTATCATTGATAACAAAAACGAAAAGTTCAGAACCTTCGATCCAACTTGGTTTGAATCTGAAAATAGTACCCAACTAGATTCTAATACTTTCGAAAAAAGGAATCAAAAAACATTCTTTTTTACTGATAGATCGATTTATCGACCTGGCCAAACTGTATATTTCAAAGCCATTATCTCTACCATAAATTTCACTACCCAAAAAAGTAAACTCTTAAGCAAAACCAGTTCCACCGTTTATTTAAGAGATGTAAATTATAGAGCCATCGATTCTATGAAGTTTACAAGCAATGAATTTGGGTCTTATCAGGGAAAATTCATTCTACCAGAAAAAACACTCACTGGCAATTTTTCGCTTACCGTAAAAAGTGGAGAAATGCGTAATGCAAATTTTTCAGTAGAAGCCTATAAACGTCCAACCTATTCTATACATTTCGAAAAAATAGATAAGCCATACAAACTAAATGATACCATCTTACTAAAAGGATTTGCTCAAGCTTTTGCAGGAAATTTTATTACCGGTGCCCGACTCACTTATCATATTATTAGAAATGCAAGACCGCTAAATCCTTATCCCAGATTTCTAACCTATCGGAACAATCAGCCACAGGAAATTTCACAGGGCACTTTACAAACAGATAGCAAAGGAGCATTTGCCATTCAATTCAAAGCATCGCCCGATTTAACAAAAGATAGCAGTATAAAACCTGTTTTTGATTACGTAATTGATATATCCATTACAGATGCATCTGGAGAAACCAGAACTGCCAATAAACAAATTAGTTGTGCTTATCAATCACTCATCTTAGAAATCAATCATGCAGAAATATCGAATGCCCAACGAGAAATGATAGTTGGAATAGCTACCTATAATTTAAATGCAGAAAAAGTACCAAGTAAAGTTACTATTAAGCTTTCTGAATTAATGGGCCCAGATAGACTTTTAAAAGAACGCAACTGGCCACGGCCTGATCAATTTATCATGAGCAGGGAACTGTATACAAAAAACTTCCCTTATGATATTTATAATAATGAAAATGAAATCAGCCAATTCCCTATTGAAAAAGAAGTATTAGAAACATCCCACGATACCCGGAAAAATAATGATTGGAAAATGGAAGCCGGAAAACTCAAAGCAGGGTATTATCAAATCGAAGCCACTGCAAAAGATAGCATAGGAAATTGGGCAACTAGCAAAAGTTATTTGCAGGTATTTGATCCTTCCAATAACACGATGGCTAAGGGTAATTTGAACTTATTTTACACCAGTAGCGCACTTATAGAACCCGGAGAAAAAGATACGATTTATACCGGCACAGAAGCAAAGGGTTTATATATTATTCGTCATATACAAACAGAAGAAAATAAAGGTAGCTACCAGTTTGTAAATAGAAAAAAAGGGGTTGAATCATTTATATATCAAGCCACTGAAAAAGATAGAGGTGGAATACGTATCGAAGAACTCATTGTTTTTCAAAACCAGCTATTCATTAACCAATACATCAAAAGCGTACCATTTACCAATAAAGAATTACAAATAAAATATCAAAGCTTCCGAGATAAAACAGAGCCTGGATCTAAAGAAAAATGGACCGTTTCTATTTCAGGCAAAAAAGGAGAAAAAGTAGCCGCGGAATTATTAACATCCATGTATGATGCTTCTTTAGATGAATTTAAAATGCAACAATGGAATCAGCCAAACTGGTGGAACGAAAAATACCTGTCAGATTATTGGGAATATAATTTCGGTGCAAATATTTCGGAGCAAAATGATATCACCCAATTTATATGGAAGGAAGATACAGCTATTGAGTACAATAGAATTCGGGATGATTTTAGTGTGTTTCAGGGTTATGAAAACGATACAAAAATGGAGCTTCCTATGATGGCAATGAAATCAGTTGCCTTACCTGCCTCTGGCAAAAAGTTTGAGGATCAAAATAAAGAAGTTCATGCTATTGTATCTCCGTTAAAACAAAATTCCGAAGAATCCATCAAAACCATTATTCGAAAAGATTTTAATGAAACGGCTTTTTTCTTTCCGCAATTACATGCAGATAGTACGGGAACTTTTGAATTTAGTTTTACCATGCCTGATGCTGTTACCAAATGGAAATGGATGAGTTTTGCACATACCAAAGATTTGTCTTCCGGCATTCAAACAGCAGAAATTCAAACTCAGAAAACTTTGATGCTGCAATCGAATGCCCCAAGGGTTATGCGTGAAGGTGATAAAATGGAATTCAGTACCCGGATTGCTAATATGAGCGATAAGGAATTAACTGGACAAATCACCCTGGAATTAATCGACGCTTCCACGAATACCTCGATAGACGGTTGGTTCCAAAATATTTTTCCCACACAGTATTTCACAGTAGGCGCTAAACAAACAGAGGCTGTGAAGTTTCCAATACAAATTCCATTCAGTTATAACAAGCCATTGGTCTGGCGGGTAGTAGCTAAATCAGGCAACTATAGTGACGGTGAAGAAAATATTTTAGCTGTTTTAAGTAATCGACAATTAGTTACTGAAAGTTTACCCATATTGGTGAATGGAGACAGTATCCAACATTTTCATTTCGATAAATTATTGCATCAGAATAGCGGTAGTTTAACCAATGAATCTTTAACCGTTGAATTCAGTAGTAACCCGATCTGGTATGCTGTGCAGGCATTGCCCTATTTAAAACAGGGAATAGACAATTGTGCAGAAGCCATATTCCATAAAATATACGCCAACAGCATTGCAGCATATATCGTGAGACGGAATCCAATCATCAAAAACTGGTTCGAACAAAGCAAAAAAGATTCGTCCTCTTTATTATCAAATTTTCAAAAGAACCAGCAGTTAAAACAAATTTTGTTAGAAGAAACGCCTTGGGTTCTTGCTGCAACCACAGAAGCTGAACAAAAAAAGAATTTGTCGGAATTATTCGACTTGATAAAACTTTCTGAATCCACAGAGAATTCATTCATACAATTACAAGAATTACAATTATCCAATGGTGCATTCAGCTGGTTTAAAGGAGGCATGGAAGACCCCTATATTACCAATACCATTTTAACTGGTATTGGCAGATTGAAAAGACTTGGAGCAATCACACCGGATATGGCTATTCGTTTCAAGCCCCTGATCCTAAAAGCTATTCAGTTTTCTGATAATTTTGTCAGTGCCGAGTATCAAGAAATGATAAAGCATTCAAAGAACATGAATCTTTTCCAAATAGGCAGTACTCAAATTCAGTATTTGTACATGCGTAGTTTTTTTGGAGATATTGCCCCTAATTCAATTGCAGCTACTAACTATTACTTAAAGCAAAGCAAAGAATACTGGAACGAATTCTCTATTTATGATCAATCATTAATTGGCATAATTCAATTAAGAAATAAGGAGGAAAAATTTGTTGGGAAACTAATCATTCCTTCATTAATTGAAAATGCAGTGACCGACAAACAAAAGGGCATGTATTGGAAACAAACTAATTCATGGAACTGGCATGAATCGCAGGTAGCCATTTCTTCCTATATAATTGAATTGATCTCTGAATATCAATTACAAAACAAACTGGCAGAAAATGTAAAGACAATTGATGCCATAAAAACCTGGCTGATTTTAAATAAGCAAACCAATCATTGGAAAACAAGTATCAATACTGCCAATGCTTGTTATGCATTACTAGTATATGGTTCTAATTGGTTAATTGAAACCAAATCAGTTCAAATAGAATTGGGCAAATTGATTATTCAAAGCAATCAGGAAAAAACAGCACCTGGAAGCAGCTATTTTGAAAAAAGAATAGACCCATTAAAAATAGATTCTTCCATGGGCAATATTACCATCACCACAAAATCAAATACTACTGTAGCCCAAAAAAACAACCAACCAGCCTGGGGTGCAATTTACTGGCAATACTTTGAAGATCTAGACAAAATCACTGAAGCAAAATCGCCATTAAATATTCAAAAAGAATTGATGGTAGAAAATATTACGGACAAGGGCAAAGTACTAGTTCCGGTTGATGTAAATAATCCACTAAAAGTTGGAGATAAAGTTGTGATTCGCATTGTTATTAAAACAGATCGAGAAATGGAATATGTTCACCTTAAAGATTTGCGTGCAGCCGGTATGGAACCAATCAATGTATTGAGTGGATATAAATGGCAGGATGGAATGGGTTACTATGAAAATACTACCGATATCAGTAGCAATTTTTTTATCAGTCATTTGAATAAAGGAACTTATGTTTTTGAATACCCGGTTTACATTACACATACTGGAAATTTTTCTGTGGGCATGGCCAGTATTCAATGTATGTATGCCCCGGAGTTTAACAGTCATACAGCCGGAATAAGAATCAATGTGGCAGAATAAAGTTTATATTGGGTTTTCAATTATAGAATTTGATTCAAAAATCAACCATCCAGCTATTAAGGATTCCTTTCAGTTTTTTTTTAATGCCCGTTTATTGGTTTGCATTAAGTAGTACTGATCACATCAATTGGAAAAGGGCTCTTTTGGTTTTTATTTTGTTACATCTGTTTCTGTATCCTTCCAGTAATGGCTATAATAGTTATAACGATCGAGACACGGAGAGTATTGGAGGGCTTGCCCAACCCCTGTTACCTACCCGGCAATTATATGATATCACTTTATTGTTAGACATACTGGGATTGGTATTTTCCTTTTTAATTAGTCCACTCTTTGCAGGATGTTTTCTATTTTTTATTATCAGTTCAAGGTTGTATAGCTGGAGAGGATTGCGATTAAAAAAATATCCGATTCTAGGTTATCTACTAGTGATTATTAATCAGGGTTCACTGGTTTTCTTTTCCATTGCACATGGAGCTAGTAGCGATTTAACAATGCATGTTCCCGTTTTACTAATTGTTGCAGCTGGTCTATTGATTGGAGGATTCTATCCCATCACACAAATTTATCAGCACGAGCAAGATAAAAATGATGGTGTTACAACCATTTCCATTTTATTGGGTAAGAGGGGCACTTTTATATTTTGTACAATCTTCTATTTATTTTCATTTGTTTGTCTATTTATCCACTACCATACCACTGAACAGTTACATAATTTTTGGATTGTTCAACTTTTTTTCATTCCAGTGGTTCTATATTTTACAAGGTGGCTATTACAAGTTTGGAAAAAGCCAGAAAAAGCCGATTTCAAAAACACCATGCGCATGGTTTGGCTGGCCAGTACTTGTACCAATCTGGCATTTATTTCATTATTAATATTGAATCATTTTGGCTGATATAGTATCCATTGCAACAGCATCCGCACCCTTTGCACATAAGCAGGAAGACATCCTGCAATACATGCAAAAGGCATATCAATTAGATGCTGATGAAAAAAGAAAATTGGCTTTCTTATATCACCATAGTGGAATTGAAACCAGGCATTCTGCGATCCCAGATTATGGCGTTGCAAAAACCAATTGGCAATTTTTACCTCAAAACAATCAGGATGCCTTCCCTTCCATTGATCTGCGAATGGATTTGTATAAAAAAAATGCCGCTCCAATTTCAATTGAGGCGATCCAAAAATGCATTGATTCACATATCCGTCCCGAACAAATCACACACTTAATTACCATCAGTTGTACCGGCATGAGCGCACCCGGATTAGATTTGGAAATCATGGAAGCGATGCAATTATCGCCCATGATTTTTAGAACTTCTATCAATTTCATGGGTTGCTATGCAGCCATACACGGATTAAAACTGGCCAAATTCATTTGCGATAGTGAGCCAAATGCTCAAGTAGTTTTAGTTGCCACAGAATTGTGCACTTTACATTTTCAAAAAGAATACACACTCGAAAATGCTTCCAGTAGTCTGTTATTTGCAGATGGATCTGCCGCTGTTTTAATAAACAATAAAAGCCATCACCCAAAAGCTTTACATATTGAGGGATTTCATTCGCAGGTTGCATTTCAGGGCAAAAAAGATATGGCCTGGGAAATCAGTAGCAAGGGATTTTTAATGACGCTAAGTAGCTACATACCACAAATTATTAAAGAAGACATTGAACTACTCATCAAATCTGCGCTGAAGAAAAAAGGTTTGACTCACAATGATATTCCATTTTGGTGTATTCATCCCGGGGGTAAAAAAATAGTAGATGTAATTGAACAAAAATTATCCTTAACCAAGGAACAAACAAAATATGCCAGAAAAATATTGGCAGAAAATGGAAATATGTCATCCCCTACCATTCTTTTTGTGTTAAAAGAAATCATGGATGCTCCCATTAAAACCAATGAACATATTTTTGGAATTGCTTTTGGACCCGGCCTTACCATGGAAACTTTCCTTTGCAAAAAGAAATAATCTCAGTCATGAATTTCAAGAACCGATCCTATCAAAAAGAATTACTAGACGGCGAAGGTATTCCGTTTGCAGATATCGCACAAACCATGCGTGAACTAAATACCATCAATACTTTATTGGGTGGTCATGCAATTACTTTAGATGGTTTTAAAAAATTAGCTAAGCACAAAAGGGAAATTACAGTTTGTGAAATTGGATGTGGCGGTGGAGATAACTTAAAAGCCATTTCAAAAAAATATAAAAAAGCTTCATTTATTGGAATTGATTTAAAACAAACCTGTGTAGATTTTGCAAAAAATAAATACAAAGAATTAAGTGCAGATTGGATCGCAAATGATTACAGTCTTGTACAATTCAATCACAAACCTGATCTCATTTTCTCTTCTCTTTTCTGCCATCATTTTACTGATGAAAATTTAGTGTTTATGTTGAAATGGATGCAGCAAAATAGCTTGAAAGGTTTTTTT
>JANYEA010000041.1 GCA_025363385.1 Bacteroidota bacterium
ATCCATTTTGGGATGTACACCACCCACAATATGCACTTCTGTAACAGGCTTGCTATCATAACTCTTTACAATATCTAGCATTTGCGGAATACTTAATTCCCACCCTTCTTCACGATGTGCATATAACTTAGAGTACGCACAAAATTTACAACTGAATACGCAGAGGTTTGTAGGTTCAATATGAAAATTGCGATTGAAAAAAGTTTTATTACCGTGTTTCTGTTCACGTACCCAATTAGCTAAAGCCCCAAGATAGGAGAGTGAGCCTTTTTCGAAAAGTAGTACACCCTCGTCAAAACTAATACGCTCCTTATTTAATACTTTATTGCCAATTGCTTTTAATTGCTCATCCTTCACATTTGCTACCAATGCTTCAATGCCTGTTTGCAGATTCATCATGCCATGAAAATTTTAGCAAAAATAATCTAAAATTACTTGCATAAAATGCTAAAAGTCATTCAATTTACGACATTAATATGCCGGCAATACTTGCAGAAAGATAAGAAGCCAGGGTTCCACATAATAAAGCCTTTAAACCCAGTTTTGCCAAATCAGCTCTTCTGGTGGGAGCCAATTCCCCAATTCCTCCAATCTGCATTCCCACACTGCTAAAATTGGCAAATCCACAAATGGCAATACTTACAATTAATAAACCCTTCTCTGAAACAATAGGAACTGATTTTGAAGTAAGGTTATTAAAGGCTACAAATTCATTGATGGTTAATTTCTGTCCAAGTAATGTGGCTGCATTTGCTACATCTACAGAGGGTACACCCATTGCCCATGTCATTGGAAAGAATATTTTGCTAAAAACAGCATCCAAGGTTAATCCGGGATAAATTAATCCCATGCCCCAGTTGATAAAAGCAATCAGTGCAATAAACCCAATCAGCATTGCAATTACATTGATCGAAATTTTCATGCCATCACTTGCACCATGTGAAATGGCATCTATGATATTACTGTACGGACTCTTCACTTCCAACTTCACTTTCCCCATTGTCTGTGATTCCTCCGTTTCTGGGAATACGATTTTTGAAATAACCAATGCGCCGGGAGCCGCCATCAGGCTGGCAGTTAATAAGTATTCTGCCTTTGCACCCATATTTGCATAAACGATTAAAATTCCACCTGCTATACATGCCAAACTTCCACTCATGCTTGCTAACAATTCGCTTTTGGTCATGCTACTTAAATATGGACGAATCATAACCTGTGCTTCTACCTGTCCAACAAACGCACTTGCTACATTACTTAATGCTTCTGCACCACTAACACGCATCACAAAATTCATCGCTTTCGCAATAATCGAAACGATGATTTGCATCACACCAAAATGATAAAGTATAGCAACTAATACACATACTAAAATAATGGTTGCAGTTACACTAAATGCAAATACAAACCCCCCTTGATTAAAATTTTGAACCCCGGTCGGTGCAGCCACCATTAACCCACCATATACAAATGAAACACCTTCTCTTGCAAATTTTTCAATTTTCTCCATCCCGTGACCCAATTGTTGGAAAAACCAGGTTACCGGAGGCACTTTAAGTACCAACACTGCAATGGTTATTTGCAAAATAATTCCACTGATCACTAACCGATAATTAATCCTTTTTTTATTGTTGGAAAATAAAAATGCGATCATTAAAATCAAGATAATACCCAATAAACCGTGAAAGCGTTCCATAGTTATGCAATTAGCTAAATGAATCAGCTTGGAAGATAACGAAATAATAATAACGAAGTTTACACAAATAAAAAGAGGCTCCCAAGGAAGCCTCTTTTACAAGATTTTGCAAATAAATTATAAGTGTGCTTGAATCTTTTTGTCTAATACACTTTTAGGTACTGCACCAATTTGTTTATCAACAATTTTACCGCCTTTGATAAACAAAATTGCTGGAATAGAAGTGATACCATAGGTAACACTCAAATTAGGATTGTGGTCAACATTTACTTTTCCCACATTTACTTTTCCTGCATATTCTTTTGATAATTCTTCTACAACAGGTCCGATTGCACGACAT
This sequence comes from Bacteroidota bacterium, assembly GCA_025363385.1. Classification (GTDB taxonomy): domain Bacteria; phylum Bacteroidota; class Bacteroidia; order Chitinophagales; family Chitinophagaceae; genus Sediminibacterium. Next base: position 2,034 of record JANYEA010000041.1, read on the forward strand.
GGTCCACACCACTCAGCCCAGAAATCGATCATAGTTAATTTATCGCTGTCTAACACAGTGCTCTGAAAATTTGCATCGGTTAATTCTAAAGCCATTTTTATTAATTTTTATTATTTGTAATGATTGTATACTATCAAATATAAATCCAAAGAGTCGTTTATGCTGTTTTGACTTTTCCACCATTGTGATTAAGACTTTGCTGCAGTATATGACTGACAGCAGGTCAGTTTGCCAAACCCACATGTACGTCTAAATCGGGGTTATTTAATAGATAGCCTGCCATGTCTTCATTCATCAAAAAACTCTTTTCCATACTGTATAAACTAACTTTTAAGTTCTCTTTGGGTTCAAATAAATTAATTCTCAAAGAAGTTTTACCTGGATTGTCTTTCATATTCTTGTCTATGAAATTCACCAACTCTTTGGTTACAGCAGAGGGTTTTAATGTAATATCAATACTTTTTGTAAGAGTTTGTTTAACTGTTTCAAGGAGTGACATAGAATGAATCTTAAACTCAAATTCAGTGGGGCGATTGTATTTTGCTCGAAATGTTCCGTTGAGTAAAACGTTTTGTCCTTTTTCAAGATAGTTTTGAAATTTAATATAATCTTCACTCCATAACAGGAACTCAGTTTTACCTGTGTAATCTTCTATACTAAAAGAACCAAAGTTTTTACCAGTTTTTGTGACCCTATGTTGTACATCGATAATTAAACCAGCTACTTTTAATGTTCTACCAGGATTTGGTTGGAGGTGCAATGTATCTTTGATGTCATTAAAATCATTGATTCTTGTGATACCATAATATTTTAATTCGAACTGAAAATGATCAAGTGGATGACCACTCATATACATTCCAGTTACTTCCTTTTCATAATCTAATAATTCTGTTAACGTCCAGGGTTCGCAGACTGCAATTTTCGGAATAGGAACTTCCATGGCTGCCGACATATTTCCAAATAGTGTATTGCTGTTCCCAATACTATTGGCTTGTTTAGCCTGACCGAAACTCACAATTTTTTCTAAGCCTGTTTGTTTTTCGCCTTCTGGAATATTAAAATATTGAGCTCGATGATAAGCAGTGAAACAATCAAATGCCCCTGAATAAGCAAGTGATTCCAGGGATTTCTTGTTCACACTTTTTTGGACTACCCTGGAAATAAAATCGAACATGTCTGTATAGAAACCATTTTTCTCTCTTTCGGCAATGATGTATTCCACAGCGGCTTCGCCTACACCTTTAATGCCTCCCATACCAAATCTAATTTCACCTTTTGAATTTACAGCAAAGCCCTTCAAAGATTCATTAATGTCTGGCCCAAGTACCTTAATACCCATTCGCTTACACTCTTCCATAAAGAAGGTGATTTTTTCTATACCTCCAGCATGATTCAAAACAGCCGACATATATTCACCTGGATAATGTGCTTTCAGATAAGCTGTTTCATAGGCAACATAAGCATAACAGGTACTATGCGATTTATTAAATGCGTATTGAGCAAATGCTTCCCAATCGGTCCAGATTTTTTCTAATTTGTCTGCAGCATGCCCTTTCGCTATAGCACCATCTACAAATTTTCCCTTCATTTTATCTAGGGTTATCCGATCTTTTTTACCCATTGCCTTTCGAAGAACATCAGCGTCCCCTTTACTAAAACCGCCAATCTTCTGCGATAATAACATTACTTGTTCTTGATAAACGGTAATGCCATAGGTATCCGCCAAAAACTCTTCCATGTCTGCCAGATCATAGGTGATGGCTTCTTTGCCATGTTTACGATCGATGAAATTTGGGATATAAGCGATAGGTCCAGGTCGATACAAGGCATTCATTGCAATTAAATCAGCAAACTTATCTGGTTTTAATTCGCGCAGGTATTTTTGCATCCCAATACTTTCAAATTGAAAAGTAGCATTGGTTTCACCACGTTGATACAACAAAAATGTTTTTTCGTCATCTAATGGGATCGTATCTAAATCAATAACCACTTTATGATTTTGGTTAATCAATTCTAAAGCAGTTTTTAAAATGGAAAGGGTTTTTAAACCCAGGAAGTCCATCTTTATAACACCAGCTTCTTCAATGGTACTACCTTCAATTTGAGTAACCCAAAGTGGAGAATCTTTGGCAATTGCTACGGGGATCAGATCCGTTAAATCCCTTGGTGCAATTATGATTCCTGCAGCATGAATTCCTGTATTTCTTACTGAACCTTCTAATCTTTCTGCTTCTTTTAAAACCTGTGCACGTATATCTGTTCCTGCATAAATCTCTCTGAGTTTTTTGATATTATCCAGGTCTTCCTGCTGGTAACCTTCTTTCTCTTCAAATGATTTCTGATGTAATTTTTCTCCTTCTTTGGCAGTGAAAGGAGCATGTAAAACCCTGCGTAGTTCAGTGCCTGGTTTGTCCGGAACTAATTTGGCTAACATATTACTCTCAACCAATGGCAAATCCATTACACGAGCTACATCTTTAATACTCATTTTGGCAGCCATGGTGCCATACGTTATAATCTGTGCTACCTGATTTTTACCATATTTATCTACTACATAGTCAATTACTTTTTGCCTTCCTTCATCATCGAAATCCGTATCAATATCGGGCATGCTCTTACGATCCGGATTTAAAAATCTTTCAAAAAGTAAATT
>JANYEA010000090.1 GCA_025363385.1 Bacteroidota bacterium
TTCACTTAGCTGAATTTTATTCTGTAAAACTAGCATTCGGCAATGTTTTCAATTACAACCACAAAATAAAAAAAAAGAGCAAAAACTTGCGTTTTTACTCCTTTTAATTTTAACTCCTTAACACTTTTTCAGTGCCCTCGAATAATCAGAGGCTTTTTTTAAAAATTCTCGAAATTGACCTATTCGCCTTTTTTTGAATTTTGTTTTTTTTAAGCTTTCTTATAAAGAAAATATTCCCCTGCTTGTAATTCAAATTCTTCGCCTGGTGTAAACTGAAACTGTAACCCAGAAAAAATATTTTCATAAACCCCATCTAACCATCCATGGGATATTTGGATCTTCAACCTGTTTTTATCTGAAAGATTTAAAATCACCAGAATATTATCATCACCAGCTTTGCGCATAAATGCAAAAATCGCATCATCATTTTGTGAAGGCAGAATAAATGTTTCACCCTCTGAAATCGCTTTATTTGTTCTACAGATGTGTAAGAGTTTCTTATAAAATTCTTCCATCTCCAAAGGCCTGCTCCAATCAATTTCATCTTTATCAAAAAAGGTTAATCGCTTTTTATTGGGAATTTCTTGACCGCTATAAATTAATGGCAAACCCATCCATGTAGCTGAAAAAACAGACCAGGCTTTAGAAAGAGGGCCATATTTTTCTATCTCCGTACCATTCCAACTATTTTCATCGTGGTTAGAAGTAAAGTATAATTTGATAGCCCGATTGGGATATTGCGAATAGCTATGCAGAGTGTTTCTTATCTCGTGCAGACTAGTTGCATGTTTAGCATGTTTTTCGGTTTGATGCATCCAATTCCAGGCATAGCTTGCATCAAATGCACGATGATATTCAGGAACATCACATTCTGCTAACCAAAATAAGGGTTTAATCTGTTCACATTCACTTCTTGCATTGATCCAAAAATCTAATGGCACCAAGTGTGCCATATCGCACCTAAACCCATCAATATCGCATTCTTTTACCCAGTATTGCATGGCTTTAACCATGGCATTCCTCATGGGTTCCATTTTAAAATCCAAGTCAATTACATCGTGCCATCCGTTGATTTCAGTAAACCCACCTTTGGTATCTTTTACATACCAGTTGGGGTGTTCAAAAGTCCAATGATGATCCCATCCGGTATGATTGGCTACCCAATCAATGATAATTTTGAAACCAAGATTATGAGCATCTTTCACCAAATCTTTAAAGTCTTTCAACGTTCCAAATTCGGGATTGATACTTGTATAACTACTACAAGCATAATAACTACCCAAAGTTCCCTGACGTACTTTTTGACTGATTGGTGTGATAGGCATTAACCACAATATCTCAACACCCATCGCTTTTAATCTGGGCAAGTGTTTTGCAAATGCAGAAAAACTACCTTCTGCTGTATACTGTCGAATATTTACCTCATAAATATTAGAACCACGTGCCCATGCAACTGTAGAAAAATTTTGACTCATAATTACTTGATCTCCTTACAATGAAATAGTTTTATGCTGATATGACTACTGATAATCAACCAAAACTGGATAGAAAGATAAGTATTTTACAGGCTACTGCAATTAATATGACCGATATGGTGGGCATTGGTCCATTTGTGGTTTTGAGCATGGTGGCTGAAATAATGCAGGGTCCCTGGTTTTTATATGCCTGGATTGCGGGTGCGATATTGTCGTTCATTGATGCTATGGTATGGAGTCAATTAGGTTCTACCTATCCCCTTGCAGGCGGTAGTTATAATTTTTTAAAAGAAGGTTTCGGACCAAAATGGGGAAAGCTCATGAGCTTTTTATTTGTTTGGCAAACTATGATTCAAGCACCTCTAGTAATTGCATCTGCGGCAATTGGTTTTGCCAGTTATTTCCGCTATATATATCCTTTAAATGATTGGCAGGGAAAAACCATGAGCGGAAGCATTGTTATATTAATTGTGGTAATGCTTTACAGAAAAATAGAAGCCATTGGAAAAATCAGTGTGATGCTTTGGGTGGGTGTTTTAGTAACCATGGCATGGCTGATTGGCGGTGGGCTTTTTCATGGTAATTTTCTTCAACCCATCCTTCATATAAACGACGGATTAAAGCTCGACCATGCATTTGCGGCCGCACTGGGATTTGCGAGTGTTAAAACCATTTATAGTTATTTAGGATATTATAATGTTTGTCATTTAGGAGGCGAGATCATGCACGCTCAAAAAAATATCCCTAAGAGCATGTTTATTTCAATTGTAGGTATTGCTGTTTTATACTTGATGATGAATATTAGTGTTGCATCTGTTTTACCACTTGAACAAATACAAAAAAGTAAATTTGTTGTGAGCGAATTTGTTGCTGCATTGTTTGGGTCTACTGCCGCTAATATTGCTACTTTATTAATTCTCTGGGTTGCTTTTGCCTCTGTATTCTCTGCCACACTTGGTTATAGTAGAATTCCTTTTGCCGCAGCATCTGACGGGGCTTTTTTTAAAGTATTTGCCAGATTGCATCCTACCAAACATTTCCCATACGTATCTCTGTTAGTATTGGGATCTGTTGCTTTTATTTTTAGTTTGCTTTTTAAATTACACGAAGTGATCAGTGCTATATTAGCCATGCGCATTCTAATTCAGTTTATTGGTCAGGCTGTGGGCTTATTATTATTAGTGAAGAAAAAAGGGAAGGCACATTTTGCATGGAAAATGCCACTCTACCCTTTTCCAGTGATACTAGCTATCATTATTTGGGGTTTGGTATTTATATCAACCGGACGCAATATGATTCTTGGTGGACTTTCTGTAACAGGCTTTGGTATTATTGCATTTCTAATAAAATCGAACAGGAATCAGGAATGGCCTTTTAAGAAGGCGATTTAATTGCTTGTTTAGGCAGCAGCAGGTGTAAGAAAAGGCTTAATAAAACTACCGCCAAAGCTCCTACCACATTCAGCCACAAAAATCCCAATCCAATAATTTCGTATTTGTCTAAAAAGAAGAAAACAATGACTATTATTTCTCCCAAAATAGCAGCCCAGAAAACGGCATTTGACTGGATATTTTTTAAATAAAAGGCTACCAGAAAAATCCCAAGGATTACTCCATAAAATAATGAACCTAACACATTAACCGCTTCTATCAAACTCCCCATTCCAGTGGCAAACTCTGCAGTGATGATACTGAAAATACCCCATCCCAATGTATAGTATTTAGATATTTTATATTCATCAGCGCATTGTGCAATGTTATTGCTATCGTATGCCGTTTTTCTAAACCGAACATGAAAATCGATCATAGTGCATGAGGCAAGTGCATTTAAAGCAGCTGCAATTGAACCCCATGCTGCTAAAAAAATGATGGCAATTAATAAACCCACCAAGCCCTTTGGTAAAAAGTCGACCACAAAACGAAGAAAAATATAATTCGTGTCGTTTGTATCAGCATTGGGCAATGCCTTTTTTAAAACAGATTTATATTCTTTTTGTGTAACTGCCATTTGAACAGTTCCCTTACGCAAACTATCTTTTAAATCGGTAGCCCCCTGAATAATGAATGCCCTACTCCATTTTTCTTGTTGAATTTGTTGTTCTTTGAAACGGGACTCCACTTTTTGTAATGAATTCTTATACGAAGTAGTAGCGGCTTTCTCTGCTACAGACTGATTAAAGAAAACGGGTGCAGGATTAAATTGATAAAAAGTAAAAAGCATTGCTCCCAATAACAAGATTAAAAATTGCATGGGTACTTTTACAAGACCATTCATTAATAATCCTATTTTACTTTCCTTACTATCCTTTGCAGTTAAATATCTACCAACCTGAGATTGATCTGTACCAAAATAAGATAGTGCCAGAAAAAAACCACCAATCACACCACTAATAATATTGTACCGATCTTTCCAATCAAATCCCTTACCGGTGAATCCTGTTGTAATTACATTCAACTTACCAGATGCCCCACTCACTTTTAAAGCATCCCCAAACCCAACTCCCGCTGGCAAATAATGAACAATTAAATATCCAGCCACAAACATTCCAATAAAAATAATCAGCATTTGTAATTGTTGGGTATAGGCAACCGCTTTAGCTCCACCACTTACAGTATAAATAATTAGCAATCCACCCATTACAATATTGGTATAAAAAATATCCCAACCTAATAGAGAAGAAAGAATAATGGATGGTGCATAAATACTAATACCAGTAGATAAACCACGAGAAATCAAAAATAAGGAAGATGTAAACACCCTCGTCTTAATATCAAAACGGGTTTCCAAAAACTCATACGCGGTAAATACCTTTAGCTTATGAAATAGAGGCACAAAGCTGATTGACAATATGACCATTGCAATGGGTAACCCAAAATAATATTGTACAAAACGCATCCCATCTGTATACGCTTGTCCGGGAGCTGATAAAAAAGTAATGGCACTTGCCTGAGTGCCCATGATGCTCAGTAATACTAAATACCAAGGCATACTTCGATTACTCAGGAAATAGCCTTCTAAACTCTTTGAGGTATGGCTTTTATAAAGCCCATAAGTAATGATGCTTAATAAGGTTACTATTAAAACAATCCAATCAAGTTTACTCATGCAAAATGATTTGTAAACCAAATAAAAAATACAATCAGAGCAACTAATACCGAAAGTACAAGCAAATACCAGCCTTTCCAGCTGTGAATAACAGGTATTTTATTTTTTTCGTTCATTATTTATGGTTACTCATTAAACCACCCGCCATTAATCCTAATCCAAGACCAATAATCAGGCCCAGTTTTACATTCTTTATTAAAATTCCAATTCCAAGTGCAATTAAAATCAATGTAAGTGCGCCAATTCTTTTTCTTGGTTTGGGGCTCATATCTATTTGTTTTGGGGCAGAGCAATCAAGTTCGCTAATAATTTATAAGCACCTGGATTACCCGCCGGCAATTGGCGGAAAAGAACCAAACTTACGTACGCAAAATTTCCCTTACCATATTTAGTGATTGCCAAACTTCCTGAAGCCGGTTTGTCGGCCGAATCGTTCATACTCAAAGGCATTTCAAAATGCGGATCCACTTGTTCAGCCTGATATGTGCTTCTTTCCTGGATCCAGTCATCAAAATCTTTTTGTTCAATTTTATTTGGATAATTCAATACTGGATGTTCAGGCAAAATAAATCGAACAGGTGCATTTTCTTCAGTTACTCTGGAACTTGCATTTACAATAAATGGATAAGGGCCCACTTTTATTTTCTTTAACCCAATTTGATTACTTTTTAAATATTGAACAATCAAGTTGCCCCCATTCTCCACATACCGATTAAGTACATCGTTTTTGTTACTTAAATAATCAAATATATTGTGTGCACGAATACCCAATAAAATAGCATCAAATTCCTTTAACTTCTCATCAGTAATATCCCCTTCATGCAGGTATTGCAAATCATAGCCTAATTGTAAAATAGCATCGGGCACTTTATCTCCCGCTCCTGTGATATAACCGATTTTTTTACCTCTAACCTTTACTTCATCTGAAATGATTCGGGCATTATTTTGAAAGAAATAATGAATGGCAGGAATATGATCATATTTGATTGATCTCAAATATGAAGTATAAATATGTTTTTTACTATTAATCAAAGTGCTAATAGCTGCAACAATATTGGGATCTTGATCTTTATGAAAGGCGCTTGGCATAGCAATACTTTCTGCAAATACTTTTCCAGTTTCAAAATCAATAAGAGTATCTTTTACAAAAACAGCCTTGCTTCCATGCAATAATTGAATGGTTACTGGGATTTGCTTGGCAGTAAAATTAGACTTGTATTGTAATTGCAATTTAGGATTCGCAATTTGCTTATTCCCAGCAGTAACATTGGTTAACACCACATCTGGAGTTAGTGAAACGATGATGGGAGTAATCACTATATAAGGTTGATACAATTCTCCTTTTACTGGATCTACATACTTGTATTGAACAGGCTTTTGGTCTGTAAAAATTACACCATTAATTGAAAAACTAAAATCAGCAAAATAAGCAGCCTTGTTTTCATCCTGACCGATCAATTGTTGGTCTTCCACATTAAAGCTTCCAATTTTATCTTGCTTATTGGCTAACCAATAAGGCTGGCTTAATTTTTTCGAATTTTCAACTTCAAATACTTTATTAAATGTAATATTTCCATTGGTAGGAAGTGTTGATTTGAATAAAGTATCAAAAGCATCATTCACAGAATTATTGATCCAAATATGTTCGAGTTGAACATTCACATTGTTCCGTTTATTTATAAAGAAATTCACATTCATTTTTTCGCCTAGAACAGCATATTCTTCTTCTGTAGTAGCTTCAAAAAATAAACCACTACAGGCGACGATTAAGTGTTTTACTTCTTCCATTTTTTTGTATACCCAAACTGATTTCTCTGAAATCTGTTGAATATTTTTATAAAGTTCAACTAGAGCATCAACCGACTTCTCGGGATGTTCAAATTGATAAGCTTGTAAAATAGACTCTATTTGCTGCGGAATTTTATCTGCGCCTTTTAATCTATTCCAACTAATATCAACACCATCGGTTAATTCGTTCTTAGGGGCATCACCTCCCAGAGTGGCAAAATATTCATAGAATGGTCCTCTTCTTCTTGGGCGTCCCTCACCCTGGCTTTTATGCATGCTCCTGGCTTCACCCCCAATTTCTCCGTAGCTTTTTCCAATTAAAGGGTTATACCCGCCAACATCCATTTTAAATTGATCATTATTAGTGGTGTTATTTCCTCCAAAATTGAAAGTATTCCAAAGTAATCTTTTGGCTTGCCAGGTACTTACACCATACTTCAATTGTTCTGGAAATCTTTTCGGATCTGCTGCGGCAGTAAATGCTTCCTGAGCAAGAATGGAAGATGCTGCATGATGACCATGGCCAGCCCTCGCATCACCGGGGAAACGGGCAATAATTACATCAGGTTGATATTGGCGAATAACCCAAACAACATCACTCAAGATCTTTTCTTTATCCCAGATGCGAAGTGCTTCATCCGCATTTTTACTAAATCCAAATTCATATGCCCTGCTAAAAAATTGTTCTGCACCATCTTGCCTTCTGGCAGCTAACAATTCCTGTGTTCTGATTAAACCCAAATCGATACCTTGTTCACTACCAATCAAATTTTGTCCGCCATCACCCCTTGTTAAACTGAGATAGCCTGTTCGATATAATTTTTCTTTAGCCAGGTAGGGTAAAAAAGTATTATTCTCATCATCAGGGTGTGCCGCAATGTATAAAATGCTACCTAATACCTTCAGTTTTTTCAACTGCATATAAATGTCGGCGCTATTATTAATTAAAGGGATTTGTGCATTCGTTTCTAGAATGGACAGATTTATACATAAAATAATTGCCAGGCATACGCGCAAAGAAAATCTCATCATAAGTATCAATATGTAAGTAACGAAGATAGTGTTCCCAAAAAGACTCAACTAACCGTTCAACCCAATTATTGTGCGGCTAAGAAAACGGCATTACAGAAAAGTAATTTTCCATTTTCCCAAAACTGTCGAAACATCAGATTATCGGCCAGATAAATGACAGAACCCACTCCCATTGGTTGCACACCAAAAAGAGTTCCGTCCCTTAATTTAGACTTTACCTTAACGCCGCTAAAACCGGTAACATAGCCATCTTTTTTCAATACTCCTACATTCCAACCTTCTTTCATAAAATCATAAATATTGGAATCTTGCTTCAAAGTATAATAAAAATCTGGGTAGCCAAAAGCTAGGGGATGGGTATTATCCAGATCAACTTTATAAATAGCACCGGGAATTGAACCAGTTAAAGCGGTTCTTTCCTGATCAGCAAATTTCTTTAAAGCTGCATATTCGTTTTTATCTTCTGTTTTGTCTTCCTTCAACTTAATTCCCCAATCAGCACCTGCCAACTGATCTGCTGCAGATTCAATTGCGATAAGCTTACCCCCACTTTTTACAAAGTCTTTTAATTTGTCTGTAGTTACTTTATCTGTAAGGGTTTTATAATTGCCGTCAGGAACAATGAGCACTTGATAATTTTTAAGATTAAACCTTCCCAAGTCATTTGCATTAACAAGAGTTACCGGATAGTCTAACTGTTGATCAAAAAACTGCCATATTTCACCTGCACCTAAACTTGAACTTTGTTCCCCACTAATTAACGCCACTTTAGGTGCTGCGTTGATCACTTTCACATCAGAAGATCCAAAATCAGCTCCCTTATCCATCATTCCTGTTTCTACTGGAACTGATTGAACATGAAATTTCTGACAAGCTTCATCGGTTATTTCATTCCAATTCACAGAACCATTGCTAGTTTTTAATACAACTAAAGTACCTCTGTCATATTCTTTTCCATGATAGCTAAAAGGAAGTGTAGTGTATCGAACTTTTACATGGTTCTTTAATAAATGAGCCAATACTTTTGCAGCATTCAAAGAACTATAAGGAATTAACAAACCATAACTCGCATTTTGATTAATGATAGCAGAGGCGTTTTTGAAATCGGTATTTACTTCCAGTTTTTCTTTCACTGCATAAGTTTTAATGCCATAGGCAAAAGGTATGGCCCATGCAGTTATATCATAGGTATTGGAATCCGTTAATTTTGTTTTGGGTTCCAATAAAACTTTTGCCAATACAGCATTAGACTGATAAGAGCTGATCGCCAGGTGCAATCCTTCATCTACAAAGCTTTCTTCTTTTCCTGTAAAATAATTATACCCCTTAAAAATTTTATTTGAAATCGTTCCCGATTCTATACCGTTCTGATCAAATAATTTTTTAACAGCCAGCAATTTATTTTCATCTTTTGAAGTAAGCACATAGGTTTTGTATTCACCAATTTTTCCGCTCTTATTTTCGGCAAAAAATTGCTTGAATTCTTTTAACAAACGGGGCTGGTTTTTGGAACTTGTTTCAATGGTTGATAAACCAGTTGTATAATGATGCATCACACGATCATTTAGTGTAAGTGTGTCACCATTTTTATTCACGATTGCCAATCCACTTCTAATACCACCCTGTTCAAAAGTCATTCCAATTGCTCCTTTATAAACCGGATAGGTATCTCCGTAGGAAGGGTATAACAAATCAAATCTTTCTTTCGTAAAAAACAACCAGCCATTTTTATCAAAGTAGCTTGCATTACTTTTTCCAATTAATCCCTGAAAATCTCTCTGCCATTGTGTAATGAGCTCGTGATAAGGTTCTGCTGCAGGAGCAAAATAGTAAGGTTGATCATATCCCTGTTCATGATAATCTACATGTACTTGTGGCAACCACTCGTTATATTTTATTAGGCGTTGTTGCGATTCAACCTGTGTTTGCCAAGCCCAGTCTCTGTTCAAATCAAAGTTATAATGGTTACTTCTTCCACCAGGCCAAGGCTCCACGTGTTCTCTAGCAAGAGGTTCTGGATTGGCATGCATCCCTACCATTGAATTAAACCAATTCACATAACGGTCTCTTCCATCAGGATTGATACATGGGTCGATAATCACAATTACATTCTTTAACCATTCTTTGGAAGTAACGTTCTTAGGATCTACCAAAGTATATAGGGTTAACATAGCTGCTTCAGATGAGGATGTTTCATTGCCATGTACGTTATAACTCAGCCAAACAATGGCAGGCGCATCCGTTAATGTTTCGGAAGTATTCTCTTTTAATACACCAGCCATTGCCAAATTATTATGGCGTATCTGATCAACTCTTTTTAAATTTTCCGGGCTTGCAATAATGGTAATTAACAATTCACGCCCTTCATTTGTTTCACCATATTTCTCAAGTTTCACCATCTCAGGTTTTGCCTGTGCTACAGATTTAAAATATTCAACAACACGGTGATGCCTTGTATACTTTGCTCCTACAGGATATCCAAGGAATTGAGCAGGGCTTTGCAAATCCTGTGCAGAAACAAAATTCAAAGACAAGAACAGTGCAAAAACTAAACTAAATGGTTTCATAGTATAAAAATGAGCAGTGAATGTAGGCAAACTAAAAAAGCTTTGTACGTTGTGTTGCACTTATTTTTACACAACCTTTATAACTATTGGGTTGTTTTTGTATCAAATCAATTAATTTTCTCCCTTGAAATAAGCCATTTTATGTTTTGATAACAATCAAAATAACAATGGGCGAATTACAAGTAACCCAATTCAATATAGACACATGAATATGTTTAAAACCCTCAGTATTTGCCTATTACTCTGTTTAATTCAGCCTAGTCTTGCTCAAATAACCATAGTTGGAGCCGGTAAAAAGATAGATCCCTATCATTATGAAGTAGTGAAAAATGGCCAGTTCAGAAGAGCATCTGTGAGTTCGGCACATCCCCTCGCTAGCATGGTTGGTGCAGCCATTATGGAACAGGGCGGTAATGCATTCGACGCTGGTATTGCTACCCAATTAGCATTGGCTGTTGTATATCCAGGTGCAGGAAATATTGGAGGTGGTGGTTTTTTATTAGCACGACAATCTAATGGTGAATTAATCGGTTTGGATTATCGGGAAGCAGCACCTTCAAAAGCCAGTAGGGATATGTATTTGGATAAAAATGGTACCGTATTGCCAGCCTTATCTCAATTTGGACATTTGGCATCTGGAATTCCCGGAACTGTGGCAGGATTGTTTGCAACCCTACCGTATGCAAAACTTCCTTTTAAAACCTTGATACAGCCTGCCATTGATCTGGCCGAAAAAGGATTTGTAATAACTGAAAAACAAGTAAATAGTTTTAATGCAGAAAGAGAAAATTTCACAAAGAATAATAATCATCCCATTGCATTTGTAAAAGAAGGCAAATGGCATATGGGAGATACTTTAATTCAGAAAGATTTAGCAGCTACTTTAAGACGTATTCAGAGTGAAGGAGCTAAGGGCTTCTATGATGGAGAAACCGCTAAATTAATCGTAGCAGAAATGCAAAAAGGAAATGGCATCATTAGTTTAGAAGATCTGACGAATTATACAGCTAAGCTTCGAAATCCCATAGAATTTGATTATCGTGGACACCATATCATCAGTTTTGCACCTCCAAGCAGTGGTGGTATCATCATCTATCAAACGCTTAAAATGATTGAGAAATATCCTGTAGGCAGTTTTGGTTTTCAAACCCCAAAATCAGTACAACTAATGATTGAGGCTGAAAGAAGGGCTTATGCGGATAGATCCGAACATATGGGAGATCCCGATTTTTGGAAAGTTCCTGTAAAGACTTTAACCAGTGAAAAATACCTTGCTGAAAGAATGAGTGATTATAGTGCAGATAAAGCTGGCAGTAGTAACGCAGTGAAAGCAGGTGCTATTCATGAAAGTGAGGAAACCACTCATATTAGTATTATGGACGCCGCAGGAAATATGGTTAGTATCACCACCACACTCAATGGCGGTTATGGTTGTAAAACAGTGGTGGATGGTGCAGGATTTTTATTAAACAACGAGATGGACGACTTTAGCGTAAAGCCAGGGGTACCCAATATGTATGGAGCTATTGGCGGTGAAGCAAACGCCATTGCACCGGGTAAAAGGATGCTAAGTTCCATGACTCCCACATTAATTCTAAAAAACAAGAAACCCTATGTAGTAATTGGAACACCTGGTGGAACTACCATTCCAACATCGGTTTTTCAAGGCATTGTAAATATCATTGATTTTAAAATGACGGCTTCTGACGCCATTAATAAACCCAAATTTCACCATCAATGGTTACCTGATATGGTGATGATAGAAAAAGACTTCGATGCTAATACCAAAAAACAATTAATAAACATGGGTTACAAGTTGGTTGAAAGAGATGGCATTGGCAGAACAGAAGCTATTCGGATTCTGAGTGATGGAAAAAAAGAAACAGCAGCAGATATTCGCGGAGATGACTCAGTTGCAGGTTTTTAAATTAAAAAAAACAGTCTTATAATCCCAATTTTAAAAAAAGACTGCATTTCATGTTTAATTTGAAAAATTGCCAAGTTTGGTATTGTATTTGACTGTCCTTACCGAATGTGTAATTTTAACCCCCAAAGTAAGTCGTTCTGAAGAAAACCCTCAACATATCGCGTAAAATAGTATTAAGCATTTTGGCTTTATTGCTTTTTGTTTTTATTGCTATACAAACAGACTTTGTTCAAAACCGAATCATACAAATCGCAGTAAAGAAAATTTCTGCAGAATTAGGTACTCAGGTAAGTATTAAAAATGTAAGCTTTTCGCTGTTTAACAGCATGAATCTTCAAGGCCTACTAGTAAGGGATAAGAAGAACGATACACTAGTTTATGCTGGTCAGGTTAAATTAAGGATTACAGATTGGTTTTTCTTCAAAGATCTGGTTGTGATCAAATATGCTGGTTTAGAAGATGCCATCGTGCAATTAAATAGAACCGATTCAATCTGGAATTATCAATTTATTGCGAACTATTTTGCAAGTACTTCCAAGACAAAAAAGAAGCAGGGGGGCATTGAACTGAATTTAAAAAAAGTTGATCTAAAGAATATCCGATTTATCAATAAAGATCTATGGGTTGGAGAAATCATGGATTTGAAACTGGGTAGTTTATTATTAGATGCCGAGAATATGAATTTTTCAAAAAGTATTTTCCATATCAATGAAATTGCTGTTGACAAACCATTTTTTACCATTCAGGAAATGGATGCCCTTCGTCCAGACTCTTTGAGAAAACGCAAGAACCCCAACCTAAAAGAGACTTCCATGTATTTTAATGCCGGCGATATCGCTTTACACATCGCTCAAATTAAAATCAAAGATGGACAACTCTGGATTGAAGCCAATAAAGATAAACCCTCCGATATTTTTGATGGAGAGCATATTAGATTGGGTAAGTTAAATGGAGCTATTTCTAATTTTCACTTTATCAAAGACACTATTAAAGCTTCCATTGTATTGTCGGCTAAAGACAGATCTGGGTTTGAATTAAAAAAACTAAAAACACAGTTTCGATTTACACCACAGATCATGGAGTTATCGGCTCTTGACTTACAAACGAATAAAAGTAGAATTGGACCATATTATGCCATGAAATTTAAAGACTTCAATGAAGACTTTAATGAATACATATCCAATGTAACCATGGTAGGTAATTTCAAAGATTCGAAAGTATCCACAGATGATATTGCTTTTTTTGCACCAGAATTAAAAGACTGGAATAAACAACTTACACTTAGTGGAAATTGTATTGGTACAGTTGAAAATTTTACAGTAACCAATCTAAATGCAAAAGCCGGAATAAGTAGCTCTTTGATTGGCACACTTTCTATGAAGGGCCTGCCAGATATTAATACAACGAATATCAATTTCGATAATGGCACTTTTCAAACCAATTATTACGACCTGGGTTTCATATCTGCATTAAAAGATATTAAATCTCCCAACGTTTCAGCATTAGGAAATATCATTTATCGTGGTAGCTTTAAAGGAACCATAAATAACTTCATAACTGATGGCATTTTTAGTACTGCATTAGGTGGGGTAACCACGAATATTGCTATGCAGTTCCCTCATAAAAAAGATCCTAGTTATACTGGAAAAGTAGAGACTAACCGTTTCAATATTGGTAAATTTTTAGACAATGATCAACTAGGACTTGTTGATTTCAAAGGCAAGATCAGTGGAACAAGTTTTAACATCAACAGGCTTAAAACAGAATTAGACGGGAAAATATCAACGCTTGAATTCAACAAGTACACTTACGTCAATATCATCACAAAAGGCACTTTACAGAAAAAGTATTTCAGCGGGGAATTGAAAATTGATGATCCCAACTTAGATTTTACAAGTGATATAGAAATCGATCTGAATAAAGATCAGCCGAGTTATAATATAGTTGGAGACCTAGTTCACAGTAATGTAAAAGCATTAAACTTATATCCAGAACACATTGAAGTTACAGGCTTATTGGATGCAAATTTTACTGGCACAAATATTGATAATTTTCTAGGCTCCGCAAAATTTTTAAACGCAAATATCAAGGGCGACATTTCTACCATCAATTTCGATTCCTTAAAACTCAGTTCCAGTTTTATCGACAGTATTAAATCGCTTGAGTTAACCAGTAGTGATTTTAATGCCTCAATTATTGGAAAGTTTAGCATCATAGATCTACCAGCCAGTATACAATCTTTTTTAAACCATTATTATCCTGCTTATATAAAACCGCCAAAATCTATTCCTAAAAATCAATCCTTTAAAATAGTTGCAAGCACTAATTATATTGAGCCCTATATTAAACTGTTTAATAAAAAAATAAGTGGATTCAATGATGCCAGTTTCTCAGGAACTATTGATACAAAGAAGAATGTTTTGGGTGTTACGGCAAATGTGCCTTATGCAAAATATAAAAAATATATTGTTTCTGGTGCACAGATAAATGGTAAAGGCACAAAAGATACCCTGGTGTTGAATGGCGATATAAGCAGCATTCAATTAAGTGATAGTTTTCATCTTCCAAATTCTCATTTTGACATTAGCTCAGCAAACGATCATTCGCTGGTATCAATCAAAGCAAGTGCTGATAATACCATCAATGACGCAACTTTATTGACTGATGTGTATACGATACAAGATGGGGTGCGAATTCATTTAAGGCCATCTACTTTTGTGATCAATGAAAAAAAATGGACAATAGAAAAAAATGGCGAACTAATAATCAGAAATAATTTTTTACATGCTAGCGATATTCGTTTAACGCAGGGATTTCAGGAAATATCAGCTGAAACAGAAGAGGAAGACGGAGGCAATACCAGCAACTTAAATATTAAATTGAAGAATGTTTACCTGGGTGATCTCACTTCTTTGTTTTTTAAAAACCCAAGGATGGAGGGTATTACTTCTGGTGATATTGTATTAAGCGATTTCTTTGGGAAATTCAATGCAGATGCACAATTAAAAACAGAGCAATTTAGATTGGATGAAGATAGTATCGGCTTGGTTAATATAACTGCAAAATACAATAATGAAACCAAGGAAATACCTTTTACTATTAGATCAGAAAACGAAGGCTATCAACTTAAAGCTACAGGTTCTTATAATATTAAAGACAGCATTGAAAACCCTCTGAAAACAGATATACAACTAGAAAATACAAAAGTTAATATTCTACATCGTTTTATAGGAGACATATTTAGCGATATTACTGGTACAACCAAGGGTAATTTGAGTATTTACGGGAATCCAAATTCTCCTGATCTTTTAGGCAAACTGAGTTTACGCAAAGCTGGTTTAACCGTTAATTATACCAAAGTGCATTATACCATTGATTCAGCTGAAATTAAATTCGATGACAATGGAATTGATTTTGGCGAATTACAGGTGCAGGATAAATACCTGAACAAAGCCACCATAAGGGGTAAATTATTAGAAAAAGGATTTAAAAACATGGCTTTTGATTTTGATATGAGCACTCGAAGATTATTGCTCATAGACACTAAATTGAAAGACAATAATATGTTCTATGGCAAGGCAATTGGTAAGGCTCAAATGAGTTTTAAGGGGCCCGAAGACAATGCAAAAATGAATATCATTGCCGAGGCAACCGACAGCTCTCATATTGTGTTACCAAACTCAACGAGCAAAGAAAATGGTACCTCCGACTTTATTGTATTTAAACAATACGGCACTGAAATGGAAACCGTTAAATCTGCTGGCAATTTCAATCTGGCAGTAGATTTAGACCTCACAGCAAATAATAAAGTATTTATAGATGTAATTCTAGATGACCTTACGGGCGATGTAATTAAAGCAGTGGGCAACGGTCGTTTAAAAATTCATGCAGGCACTTCAGATCCTTTAACGATTCGAGGTAGGTATAATATTGATCGCGGAAATTATGATTTCAATTTTCAATCTTTCATTCGCAAACCATTTATACTATTACAAGACGCAGGCAATTATATAGAATGGAACGGAGATCCATATAGGGCAGACGTACATATTGATGCTCAATACACGGCAGAAAGAATAAGTATGAGCGAACTTGTTGGGAACAATAATTTCAGTGGTGCGGTTAAAGCTTATCGGGGCGATGTATATGTAATTGCTCAATTAAGAGACAAATTGAACCTTCCTTCTATAAAGTTTAAATTAGATTTTCCTCAGGGAAGTCCGATAAAAACAGATAACGAATTCACAGCATTTCTTAACCGAATAGAGAAAGATGATAATGAAATACTCAAGCAGGTTTCATTTCTTATTGTATTGGGATCTTTTGCCCCAACTGGAAATAATGGCAATAATAATGTAGCCAACCCTTACATGATTACTTCATTAGGAGTGAATACCATTTCACAGGTTTTAACAAAAGAAGTAAATAAAGCTGTTTCCAATATTCTATTTAAAATTACTGGTGATAGAAGCCTTCGGTTTGATTTAGGTACTTCTTTATATAGTAGCAATACACTCCTTGATGCTAACAGTGGCGTTACCACCAATAGTAATAAATTAGATAGAACAAGGGTTAATTTAAAACTCGGGTATGCATTTGCCAATAATAATGTGATTGTTACCTTGGGAAGTGACCTTGATTTTAATGTAGGAAATGCTACTTCCTTTCAAAATGGGAACTTTCAATGGTTACCGGATTTTAATATAAAATTCATTTTAACAAAAGATAGAAAACTAAGTGCCATTGTATTTACAAAGAATAGCTTAGACATTAGTGGATCTACATTTGGCAGAAGAAATAGGCAAGGTGTAAGTATCTCTTATCAAAGAGATTTCGATGAACTATTTGCTAAAAAACCAGAGGTTGAAGAAATAAAAAAACCTTCAGAGAATTTACTTGAAGAGAAGAAATAATTATTGAATTAGCTCTTGCGGAATTCTCTTACATCCTTTCAATCGATACACATAAAAAAATCGTACCACTCCCCCATTTCTATTTTGGTTTATTGGTACAGGGGTTTGAATAGTTGTAAAATATTCTCCATATTGTTTTGCCACTTCAAGTGGAAGATTAGAAGGAACAATTGCGTAGGCATCGTCACCAATTTGCAGTTTTCTTCTTTCTCTGTTAAGCCATGCAAACTTGTGTATGTCTTGCAAAGGGCCAATGGCAATTAGTGTTTGATGGGTCATACGTGCTGTATAGAACTCAAGATGCCCTCCTGGAAACCATTTTGGAACAACCATAAAACTATTGGATTGCATTAAGTTTTTTTCTTTGTCGGACGCCACTAATTTAGCATACTCATTACTAAAATCAGACCAGCCACTCAAATCGAGTGTTGGACAATATTCTCCATAATTATCTTTTTCATGGCTGCCAAAATTAACTGGAGACATCCGCACAATAGCAGTGGCTATTAGCAACATCAATAAAACAAAATAACCAGCAAAGGATACTATTTTTGGCGTGCCCTTTTCTGACTTTTTATCTAAATAAACAGCAGCAAGTAAATAAAGCGGTATAAAAGCGGGGCCCGTCCAATGAGGAAGTGTAGGATTGAACAATGCAATTACCCAGAATAAAAGTATCATGGGAATGCTCATACAAAATATCCAAATGGCTGTATGCTTATGGGAGAAACTAAATGCCTTCCTTAAAAATGCAACAAGTGCTAAAATAATAAGTACAAACACCATAGGATTCTGATAAGCAAACTCGCCTGCTATTTCTCTACCTAACATATCCCATTGCAATTGGGTATGCGTTACCCTTTCTGAATGAAATTTATAGGTAATGAAATCGTATTGAATATTCCAATAAACAATGGGTAATAATAAAATCAATGTGATCATGACAGACAAATAAAAACGCCAGTTCAAAAGCATGCTTATTCGAACTAATAAAATGCTCAAACCAAATCCCACCCATAAATACAAACCATGAACTTTACAAAGAGCTGCAATACCAATTAGCAATCCCAGTGAAATCCAAATAGTCGTTTTTTTCTCTTGGGAATTTTGAAAAAGCAATCTTGCCATACAGTACAAAGCAGCAGTCCAAATAGGCATTTGAGGAGAATCAGGTAGTATAAACAAACCCGCTATAATTCCTGTATAAAAGGAGGATTGATAAATAATGGCGGCATACCAACCTGCCCTTTCTGAAGCGATGACTTTTGCAATTAGAAAAATAAACCAGGTAGCAATGCCAGCGCCAATAATACTTCCTAAACGAAGTGACATTTCTGATACCCAGTGAAGATTTAAGGTACTTACTCGAATCATCCAACCAATCATTGGCGGGTGATCAAAATGATTCCAATCTAGTTGCAAAGCATAGGTCCAATAATACACTTCATCATTCCCCAATTCTAATAACCCCGCTATGATGAGTTTGATCCCTATGGAAAAGAGTATCAGCCAAAAAACCTGCTTGCTATATGTGGAAGAATTATTTTGCATGAATTTTACTGCTGGTCTATCAACCAGCTTACCGCAAGTTCATATCCTTTTAAACCTAGGCCAATAATACTACCAGCAGCTTTTGCCGACACATGAGACAATTTCCTAAAATCTTCTCTAGCGTGAACATTGCTGATATGTACTTCAACTACCGGTGTTTTGATAGCAGCAATTGCATCACCAATGGCAACAGATGTATGCGTATACCCTCCCGGGTTCAAAACGATACCCTGATAATCGAACCCTAGTTTTTGCAATTCATTAATGAGTTTGCCCTCTACATTACTTTGAAAATAACTCAATTCAACTTCGGGGAACTTTGATTGCAATTCACTAAAGTATTGATCAAAGCTTTGATTTCCGTAGATACCAGGTTCGCGCTTTCCTAATAAATTTAAATTAGGACCATTGATAATTGCAATTTTCATAAAACGAATTTAAGTATTCGATAGTAACAACTCTGTTTCTACATATTCAACCCCGCATAATAAATTGAGCCAAGCATGGGAGCTTTCTCATTCAACATCACATGAACGGAAACCGTATTTAGTAAATGTTTCATCCTACCACTTGATTCGAAAATTTCTTTCCAAGTTGCAGGGTTCAATAAGTTAATTATTTTAGGTGCAATACCACCAGCAAGATACAGGCCGCCAGTAGCTTTGAATTTTAAAATCATATTGGCAGCTTCAATGGCCAAGAACCGGTCGAATAATTTAATAGCTTCCACACAAGTACTGCATTTGGCATCTTTAGCAGCATTACTAATTACCGCGGCGGTATCAGTAGTTTTCATAGCTTCTAAAATCCATTCGGGTTTGGGTTTATTTTCCATTTGAGTTAGGTATTCCCAAATGGTAACAATACCATTTCCACTCAATAATCTTTCCCAACTTACGTGTTCATGTCTTGCTTGTAAGAAATATAATATCCCTAAATCTTGTTTCGTTCTGGGAGCATAATCACAATGTCCACCTTCTGTTGCAAATGGATGATAGTAACTTCCATCAAAAAACAAACCAGCTTCCCCTAATCCGGTACCAGCAGCCAGAATAGCAATATTACCAGGGGTTTCATTAGTGCCTTGATGAAGTGTGTGCAGCTCATCAGGTTTTAAAGCTGCCAAACCGTAGGCAGTCGCTTCTAAGTCGTTAAGAATAGTTACTGGACTACCTCCCAGCGTTTTAGAAATTTCAATTCTATCGATCTGCCAACTTAAGTTTGTAAATTTTACTTTCCCGTCAATTACAGGACCAGCTACAGAAAGGCATACTTTCTGAGGATTAGGGAGCCCATCAATAAAATTGCTAATAATATCTGTAAATGAAAAATAGTCTTTACTCACATACCGTTTTTCTTTTACCACTTCCATTCCTTTGGCGGTAAACTTACACAAAGACATATTTGCTTTTGTACCGCCGATATCACCTGCTAAAACAATTACATTTTCGTTATTGGAGAATTCTGTTTGTTTAAAAGCTATTGGAACTAACAGTTCTATTTCCATATCAAATCGTTTTTCTTGTTATCTGTAAAGGAAAGAAATATCGCTTATAAATTGTGAAAAATAAATGACATAGCATTCTACTTTTGTATTCGAATCAAAATACCGGTTAATAGCTAACATAAAGTTGTTGATGCCAGCATCATTAGTGCCCGATTTAATCCCA
Source organism: Bacteroidota bacterium (assembly GCA_025363385.1). Classification (GTDB taxonomy): domain Bacteria; phylum Bacteroidota; class Bacteroidia; order Chitinophagales; family Chitinophagaceae; genus Sediminibacterium. The sequence continues at coordinate 20,029 of JANYEA010000090.1, forward strand.
TTATCGTAATAAGTCATTGGCGCCTTTGAATTTAATCGATTGTACAGAAATTCTACACCCATCATTTTGCTGGTTTTAATTTCTATACCGGCTCTCCATTGCCCCGCATTGATGTTATCATTAAATTTGAATAAATGATATATATGATTAAAATCAGGGGATTCATTAGTTTTTACTGATAATCATCAGTTCCGAGCATTTTAATATTCAATAATTTTGTAATTGAGCAATAATCGATAAAATGACAAACGCATTATATTTAAGCACTACTGAACCATATACTGGGAAGTCGATCATCGCATTGGGATTGATGAACCTATTAGCTGGCAAAACAGAGAAAATCGCTTATTTCAAACCTGTGATCAGCTGTGCACCGGGTCAGAGAGACAATCATTTGGAGACAATGATACATCATTTTGATCTAACTACTCCCTACGAAGACATGTATGCGTTTACAAGAGAAGAGGTAGAAAATCTAAAAAACAATGGCAATGAAGCTTTTATGATCGACAAGATCATTGAAAAATTTAAAAAGCTTCAGGAGGTAAATGAATTTGTAATTGTAGAGGGGGCAGACTTTTTAGGAAGCAGTACAAATCTTGAATTTGACGACAATATTACGATTGCCAAAAATTTGGGAATCCCCGTTGTATTAGTTGTAAAGGGGGAAGACAAAACGGAACAGGAAATTGTTTCAACCACTGTGTCGACCTTTAAATTATTCCAGGAAGAAGGGGTTCAGATTTTAACCGTTATTGCTAACAAAGTCTTAGAACAAATTGCTTTTTCGGTATCGGTTAGCATTCGCCAAAATCTTCCTAAAGACATCATTATTACAGTTATTCCTTATGATAGAAATTTGAGCAATCCCACATTTAAAGAAATTTGTGAATCAGTAAGTGGTAAGGCATTATTTGGGGAACATTTATTCTCGAATCAAGTAGACCATCCCATCGTTGGGGCTATGCAATTACATAATTGTTTATTACGATTGAAGAAAAATACTTTGATTGTAGCACCTGGAGATAGAGGGGATATATTGATTGGCGTATTGCAAGCCAATATTTCAAAGAATTACCCAAAGGTTGCGGGTATGATTTTAACGGGAGGGCTCATGCCAGAACCTTCCATTTTAAAATTGATCGAAGGATTGGATACCGTGTTGCCAGTGATTACAGTTGAAACAGGCACTTTTGAAACCGTTACTAAAGTAGCAGGAACTCAATCAAGAATTTCTTTTTACAATAAAGAAAAAATAGCTTTAGCCATTAGCACATTCGATAAGTATATCGATATTCAATCAATTGGCGAAAAGATCAATACTTTTCAAACAAGGAATATAACTCCAAGAATGTTCCAATACCAAATTGTTAAAAGGGCTAAAGCGAGTAAAAAACATATTGTACTTCCAGAAGGAGGTGATGATAGAATTTTAATTGCAGCCAATCAACTCGTTAAACAAGACATAGTAAAAATAACCATCTTAGGCAATAAAGAAAATATCATTGCTGCGGCAAACAGGTTGAACCTTTCGATGGACTTTGATAAAATTCAAATTATTGACCCTGCAACTTCTAATAAATATAATGACTACGTTGATGAGTTGGTGGAGCTACGAAAATCAAAAAATCTTCAAAAAGAAATGGCTCGAGATTTAATGTTAGACGTTTCCTATTTTGGTACAATGATGGTTTTTAAAGGAGACGCTGATGGTATGGTTTCGGGTGCAGAACATACTACACAACACACTATTAGACCAGCACTACAATTTGTAAAAACAAAGTCTGGAGTTAACACTGTTTCTTCCGTTTTCTTTATGTGTTTACCCAATAGGGTTGCCGTATTTGGCGATTGTGCAGTGAACCCCAACCCTACTTCTGAACAGTTGGCTGAAATTGCTATTTCATCTGCAGAAACAAGTATCATGTTTGGGATTGAACCTAAGATTGCAATGCTCTCTTATTCATCTGGAACATCAGGAGAGGGTGAAGATGTAGATAAAGTAAGAAGGGCAACTGAGATCATCAGAGAAAAAAGACCAGACTTAAAAGTAGAGGGGCCAATACAATATGACGCCGCAGTTGACCCATCTGTTGGGAAGCAAAAACTTCCGAATTCGCAGGTGGCCGGACAAGCCAGTGTTTTAATATTCCCAGACTTAAATACGGGTAACAATACTTATAAAGCAGTTCAAAGAGAAACAGGTGCTCTGGCAATTGGCCCTATGTTACAGGGATTAAATAAACCGGTGAATGACCTAAGTAGGGGTTGTACAGTGGATGATGTTTTTAATACTGTTGTCATTACTGCAATTCAAGCGCAACAATAAAATATTAGGATTAGGTATTTAATTCTCGAAGATAAAATAAAGGCTTTGTAATGACTAATATATTTAGTATTTTGTGTCTAAATAATTTAGTTATGTTTAAGGGAATAAACGCCATAGAGTTTTCGAAAAGGTTTCAGA
>JANYEA010000111.1 GCA_025363385.1 Bacteroidota bacterium
CTGCATTATCGGCAGTTACTTGGTCTTCCAGTGTACAGAAGTAGGTTTGATGGCGGTTATTTCCTTGAATAAATTGCATACTGTGATATTGCAAAAACCATACAGTATTTTCGCTATTCACATTCTGTGTATATTTATAGAACGGCAGCAGTATTTTCACAAACTGTCGTTGGCTGCCATTTTGTTGGACACAATTCACCTTGAAAATTTATCACTAAAAATTTGACACAGCAAACAGACAAAGCAAAAAATATTTTGGTGTTGACACCAATTTTTGGGACAATAGTTTTTGTTGTGCTTTATGTTGTTGCTACACTTTTATATCCAGGCGGTTCACAGGTTGACAAAAACTCAATTGGGTTTAGTTGGACAAATAACTATTGGTGCAATTTATTAAATGAGAACGCAATTAACGGACAACACAATCCTGCAAAACCAATTGCTATGACAGGAATGTTTGTACTTTGTTTGACACTTGCATTTTTTTGGTTTCTATTTCCAAGACACATAAACCTTGACAGAAAACTGAAACTTGCAATTCAAATTTCAGGAACACTTGCTATGACAATTGCTTTCTTTTTGTTTACAAACATCAACCACGACTTAGTAACAAATCTTGCATCTATCTTTGGACTTATCGCAACAGTTGGGACTTTTATTGGGCTTTACAAAACAAAGTGGTTCGGACTTTTTGCATTTGGGCTTCTGAACATTTTACTTGTCGGGCTAAACAATTATGTTTACTACACAAAAGGACTAATTATTTATTTACCAGTAATCCAGAAAATTAGTTTTGCGACTTTTTTAATTTGGGTTTGCTGTATAGACATTGAACTTTATCGACGAGAAGAAAAACGGCAGCCAATAACTAAGGTTTCGTTTTGCCCAACGGGCAAGAAATGAAACCCCTGTTGAACTGAATTTTCAGTAGCCTTACTCTTTTATATGGGGTTCTCGATAACTTGCTGATTTTCAGCAAAAAAGCCGATCGCAATGTGAATGATTGTCTGATAAATATAAGATTTTTATCTTCGCAAGGCTACTGAAAGTTTAGTTCAACATTGGGTTTTGTGCAAGTTGGGCAGACGGAATAACAATGAGCTTTTTTTAATTGTGTTCAGCTTTTGTTCGGGCTTGACGTACAACATTGAGCATTAGTTCTTAACTTCAAATTTATATTTTCAATCAGCAGCGGTTCCGGGCAGAAGGAATTCTATTTCCCAACCTGCACAAAGCCCTGCTCATAATAGCCAATGGCAGGACGACCGTATTAAAGACAGCCAACCGACCCAAATTTGAAACTTATATAAAGAAAAATGAATTAGAAAGTTGACTAAAGAAATAATGAAAATAGAAAAGAAATAATTATGGCGAAAGAAATTCATTATTACTGTGTAGGTTTTTTCTGGTATGGTAGCGAACCTGAAAATCAATTACCACGATTTCAAAAGGACGGAATTTGGGAAAACGGTTTGGACGATAAATATCTTGACAAAGTAAAGAGCGTTCAAGTTGGTAGCCAAATAGCAGCTAAGACAAGTTACACGAGAAAGAGAAACGGCAAAACTATTTCGGTGCTTGAAGTGCATGGTATTGGTACTGTAACAGCAAATCATGGTGACGGCAAAATATTGAAAGTTGAATGGAAGAAAGATTTCAAACCGTTTACGATTGATGGTCGTGGAGCATACAGGTCAACAATAAGTAAAGTAAACTATCCTGAAAATATTGATTTAATTTTTGGGAATAAGAAAAAAAATGAAAATGATGCACTTTCTTTTAATGAAAAAGATATACAGTCAGAATTTGCATTGAATCAAATTTTATTTGGGCCACCAGGAACTGGTAAAACATATAATACAATCAATAAAGCTGTAGCAATCATTGATAATTTGAAAGAGTCTGCATTGAAAGTTTACTATGAAGAACGCAGCGATTTAAAAGAAAGATTTGATGAATTACTAATTGACGATTGGGAAAACCCCAACGGACAAATTGGTTTCGTAACATTTCATCAAAGCATGAGCTACGAAGATTTTATTGAAGGAATTAAACCCGGACTTAATGACGAACAAAATGTTATTTATGACATTGAGCCTGGAGTTTTCAAAATGATGGCATCCATTGCTAGGGATAACTGGCTTGATGCAAATAAAGGAACAAAGGAGCAACTATCATTTGAAGAGGCATTCACTAAGTTTAAAGAGGAATGGCAAGAACATCAGGAAATGAAATTCCCTTTGAAGCGGGAAGGAAGTGAATACACAATACTTGGGTTCACCAAATCGTCTATCAAATTTAAAAAAGCAAGCGGAGGCACAGGACACACACTAAGCATTTCAACACTACGAGATTATTTTTACAAAAGAAGAGAAGTAAGACAAACAGGAGTTGGAATTTATTACCCTGCAATTTTGGATAAACTTAAATCTTATCAACCTTCATTGATTGTTGAAAAGGAAGAAAAAAATTATGTGCTAATCATTGATGAAATAAATCGTGGAAATGTTTCTCAAATATTCGGAGAACTGATAACCTTAATTGAGGAAGATAAACGTTTGGGGAAAGCTGAAGCATTGGAAGTTACACTTCCCTACAGCAAAGAAAAGTTTGGCGTTCCGCCAAACCTTCATATCATTGGAACTATGAATACAGCAGATAGAAGCGTTGAAGCTTTAGATGCTGCATTACGTAGACGATTTAATTTTGAAGATATGCCACCAAGGCCTTTGTTGATTGCTACAGATGGAAAAAGGAAAGTAGAAAAAGGAATTTTAGCCACTATCAATTTACCTCTATTGCTTCACACGATTAATAAGAGAATTGAAAAATTACTTGACAAAGACCATCAAATCGGACACAGCTATTTTATGTCGGTTACCAATTTGGGTGAACTGAAAGAAGCATTTCAAAATAAAATCATTCCACTACTACAAGAATATTTTTTCGGTGATTACGGAAAAATCGGATTAGTAGTGGGCAAGGGATTTTTTGATTCTGTTGAAAGCGTGCAAGAAAATTTCTTTGCAGAATTTAATGATTATGATTCATCAGAATTTGCAGAAAGAACAATTTATAAAATCAGAGACATCGCTAAAATGACAGAGGATGATTTCAAAATAGCTCTTAATGATTTACTTAAAAAATAAATTGAAGCTGCACAGAAGACATATCACAGTTTTTGAACATGAATCCCTACTCACTGACAGGGGTGAGCAGAGATTATCTGACATTCAATTAAAATCACTACAAACATATTTTGGCGAAAATGGTATTCCTTATTTTTCTCTAATCCATAAAGGTGTTCGCTTCAATAAATTTGTTGGAGTGATTCAAGTAGGTGAATTAGTTATTGAAGTTTTGCCAAAAGCAGATGCTGAATTTGCAGGTCACAATGAGAAAAAGCAATGGCGTGATATATTGATTGATATGCTTTTTGCTGTTGGAGTTTTTGACATTCATGCACCAAGTAGCAGTTCATTAAAACTAAAATCAAATTCAATCCTTGATTTGTATTTTGAAATTTTCATCAACGAAATTGAGTCGCTTCTGCACAGAGGTTTGATAAAGCAATACAGAAAAAAAGAGGGAAATGTAACTGCCTTAAAAGGCAGTTTGCATTTTGTTAAACACATTCAACAAAACCTAACTCATCAAGAAAGATTTTATGTGAGGCACACAACCTATGATGTTGAACATCAACTGCATTTTATTTTTTACAAAACTATTTGCTTGTTAAGACAGATAAACACGAATGTGAATTTGCACAGTCGCATTGGTGCTTTGATGCTTCACTTTCCAGACATGCCTGACATAAAAATAAAGGAAGGAACTTTTGAAAAAATAGTTTTCTCCCGAAAAACAGAGTCTTATAAAAAGGCAATTGAGATATCCAAACTTTTGTTATTGCAATATCATCCCGATGTGAGCAGAGGAAGAAATAATGTTTTAGCGTTGATGTTTGATATGAATAAACTTTGGGAGCAGTTTGTTTATGTGAGTTTAAGACAGCACAAAAAAGAGAACACAACAATAACAGGACAGACATCTAAATTCTTTTGGAAGCCGCAAATCGGCTACCGAGTAAAAATGCGTCCTGACATTGTAGTAAACAAAGACAGAGCTGATTGCGTTGTGTTAGACACTAAATGGAAGAACTTAAATGGCTACAATCCAACGCCTGATGACTTGCGACAGATGTATGTATATCACGAATTTTATGGAGCAAATAAAGTTGCGTTGATATATCCAGGGAAAGCAAATTCTAACTCAAATGGAAACTATTTAGACCCGTTGACAAGTCAAGAAACAGAGAAAGAATGCAGCGTTATTTATTTTAAAGTTGAACCGAAAATTAAACAATGGCAAAAGAAAATTCACACTGAACTTGAAAGTTGGTGGAGTTTACAAAAACAAAATAGTCTAAAAACCCAAAGCATAGCCGAAACTCAATAACACAGAAACCTAGGACTGACAATGAATTACAAAGACGGTGGAAAAAAACCACTGGCTATAACCATGCATTGCCGCAGTTGGGGTCAGACATTGTAACTTCATCTACGCTCTCAGCATTGGTTTGAGGCTTGACTCATTCTAAAATACTTTTCGTTATTTTCGTCATCGCATTTATTTTTCATCATTGCTGCTGGTCAAACGTTTTTCAAATATCCCAACTGTGGCAATGCAAATACGTTATGTGTCATGGTATTGAGATACCCTAATTCATTACGAAGGCCTTTTTTATATGTTTTGTAAAAGATGTCTACTTACGATTTTAACATGCATGAACTTGTGCTTGTATTCAATTATTTGCTATGTCTCTCCTAATGACCGCTTGGTATAATAAACCAAACTGCAACTAAGAACTCTTTCAGAAATGCCAATCCATTTGCATGTTTAAAAATTTGAAATCCGCAAAAATAGTGGCCTAAGTAAATCCTATCAGAGTGGCATTTGCAAAGCACTGCAGCCAAAAGACTACGGCATAAAGACTTTCGCAAAATCACATACTTCTCTCACAACCCCGCATTTATTCCGTTTCCTTTTGGCTTTGTGAGTCGGCCACTGTACTGTGCTTCTAAATTTTAATCATGCAAAAAATGCCTCGCTTCCTCAAAAACAAATTCATTAGTTTTCGTCATTGGTCACTTTATGCACCAATCCTTCGTCGTCGTATGTATTTTAGTTATTACTGGCATCACAACAATACATGCTATGCAGTAAAAGTATTACCAAGCCCAAGGTCTAAAGGTATTTACCAACATATTCACTTGGGTGCAGGTAAAGTTTCAATTAAGCAACTCCCTTTTTAGGGGGTTGTTTACAAAAAAAGGAGGCATTTAGCCCCCTCTCTCACTTACCCAAATTTTTTCGAAGTTTTATTATTAAAAGCTTCATCAACAAACTCACACTAAAACTTACGATCGCACCTATTGCAGCTAAAACTATTGTTTTCAATATATCCTCATTGTGAATATTTGCAGCCACAGTTAAAAAAGTCCCACCAATGGTTCCAGCCTTGGTACCAGTATTTTCCATCTTAGCCTCCTTCCTTTTTAGGTATTTCTACGCTTTCCTTCGCCGTCGTGAACTGACTTACCGCGCCAATTACACTACCAGCTACAACAATATATCCAGCCACAGTAACTACCGCAGCCGGCAGTGTAATTGGCGCGGTGATAATAGCGGTTCCAATGGCCGCCAAAGCCAGCCCGATATTGCGAAGCCGTTTAAAAAAACTAGGTGTGGGCGCTGTTACCCTCTGTACTATGTTCATCTTGATCAGATTTTATGTTGAGAAATACTTTTTCATTTCGCTCCAGAATCGGATAGATCCAGTCTTTCAGTTTATTAAAAACCATTCTGGAATCTGTTCCTTTCCCCTGCCCTGTTAAAGTGGTAACTGGTGCAATGCAGCCCTTCAATTCTTTCAATGCATCATTCGCAGGATGAATCAATATCAGATCCCGATTCGGAACATCACAAACCAACAAATGCCACTTCTTTAAATCGCTCCATCGCTTAACAAGTTCATATTGTCCCTCCGGAATACAGGAAATTCCATGTTGGTTATCCAACCAGGGCAGCTCTATCATATGGCAGAGTCCTAACCCATCACTTAGCAGATTCCCATTCGTTCCTTCGGGATAATATGTTCTAACTAATTCCAGTTCCACTTTTTGAATTTTACTTTTTAAGTAAAAAAGCCTCCATTTCTGGAGGCCCACTCACTAAACACCACCATCCACATTCACAATAGCCAGGCTATTAAATGCGCCGTTTTTCAACGAGTATTTAACCCCATTCACTTCTTGGAAGAACTCCACACCCAAAACAATGAACAAAGGATGTGTGCTGTTTACAGGTACATTGCAACTCAAACTCAATGCAGCAGTTGCCACATTATCGAGAGTCAATTCTGCACTGCTTGCAGTATCCACCACATACTTTTCATTTTCAAAATCAACATCTGCTGCTGCAGCATTGAATCTGTAATGTGTTGCTCCAGCTGGTGCATTGATCATGTTTGCTGGGATATAAGATGGAATATCCACCTTCAAAATTCCAGTCACTCGATCGATGGACGAATCAAAAGGAGCATACATGCTACCACTTAATTTTCCAGCGATGTTGAACTCAAAGCCCAACAAGATCATAGCTTCCCCATCAATCACATTTCTTTGACCTCTGGTATTTACCTGATCTTCTTTGATCACTTTCACCATCTCAGTAACCAAGCGACTAGTTACTCTGCTATCACTTGCATTAATCAACAATGCGCGAAATGCAGTTCTCAAAACTTTGCCGGCATTACCAGCCTTGCCAAATTCAGCGCCATTTTCGCGGGTACGTTGAAAATTTGGATCTGTTGCGATTCTAGTCGCATCCAAATTTCCTTTTTCCCTAGCCAAATAGCCATCCTGGCGACTCTTAGTCGAGTAGGCAAAAGCATTTCAGCTTAAGCCTCTCACAGAACCGTACTTGAGTCTCTCAACTCATACGGCTCCTCTTATTCAGCCGAACTGCGTTTATACCGAGTTTTCGGACTTGCAGTGGGTCGTACTCCAAACTTCCAGTGTGCAAACAAATCAGGATTAGCTTCCGCAATATCTCCTAATCTGTAAATCGCTTTCAGATTATACATACGATACCCTTTGAACTTATTCCGAACCCAACGAACCAATTTCATGTTTACCTGCCTGAGAGTTTCTTTCAACTCTTTTACATTGTGTTTGCCATAGTAGTTTATCCATCCTTGAATAATAGGATTGATTTCTTTGGCAATTTCTTCGAGTGTCAGTTGTACCCAATACTGATGTCTCCAGCTTCTTACCTCAGCCCAAATTTTCTTTTTCGCTGAATTACTGATGGCAGGAGAAAAATTCATAAATCTCTCCCCATGCTTATCAATGGCACGTCTGGGTCTGAATGTATAACCGAGAAAATCAAACTGGATACATTCATACTCAATGTCACGATGATTCTTTTTACAGTAAACGATTTTTGTCTTCGTCTCGTTGAGTTTCAACTTGCATTGTACTAACCGTTGTTTAATCCTTTCAAGTAAATGTTGAGCCTGTTTAAGACTCACACAATGACAGATGACATCGTCTGCATATCTTTCGAATACGATGTGAGAATAATTTCTTTTCATCCATTCGTCGAATGCATAGTGTAGAAACAGGTTTGCCAATATCGGTCCAATTACAGAACCTTGTGGCACTCCTTTGTCTCTTGTCACTTGTGATCCATCTACCAACTGATAAGGAACAGTCAACCAACGTTGGATATACATTAAAGCCCATTTGCATGTAACATGCTTCTTTAATGCTTTCATTAAAAAGTCATGGTCAATGGTATCGAAGAACTTACTAATGTCTAAGTCCACGACCCAATGAAAATAGCAGCTTCGGTCTTTCGCCTTAGCCACTGCATCAAGTGCAGACTTGTTCATTCGATACGCAAATGAATCTTCATGAAAGTGTGGTTCAATAGATGGGCTGATAGTTAATACAGCAACCATTTGTGCCACACGGTCTCCAACTGTTGGAATACCAAGAGGTCTTTTTCCGCCATCCGATTTTGGTATCTCTACCAATTTTACCGGTGGTGGAAAATAGCTTCCAGAAGACATACGGTTCCAGATTTTGTACAAATTGTCTTTGAGGTTCTCCTCAAATTTGGCAATCGATACATCATCAATCCCACTTGTTCCTTTGTTGGCTTTTACCCGTTGATACGCTTCCACAACAAGTTGTTTGGAAATGTCAAATAGCTTTGCTTGTTTCATTCAAATCCTCCTAATTATTTAGTTGTTTAAATTAACTTGCTGAATAAGCTGACCCCTTCGCTCCACCTTCATTACAACGGCTTCATCACTACTACGAATCAGTCCGTCCCTGTGCCTAACATTGGTACGCTCATTCTTACAGATTTAGCCTGCTTGAATTTCTCCCTTAACATTTAAGCTCAGGTTCCCAAGTTCCTCGTAAGAGCCTCTATGCAAATCGTGCCATCTCTATACCGGATGCCGCTTAAGCAATAAACAGGTTTTCCTTAAGCTTGTCCCTACCCCTTCTAGCGAGTTGGTTTTGACATCAACTATAATCTTTCGATACCTCATCGATGGTTCCCTTGCGGTCACCTTTTGCATAGTCACCTAACAGTTTTACAACTGCCTTTTGATGTATCGCTCACGACCATAACTTTTAATTAAAGCCGCATACACTGGTTTGGAACCTCCCCTGCAGGTCGGTTCCGGCGGGCCCTCCGCCATCTCTTACGAAGCACCTAACTACTGTTATTCAAGCAGCAGTTAGTTCTTGGCACACTAGAAGGTAATACCACCCATGGTTCCTTCTACTTTCAAAATCCCACTTTGCTTTGCCATGTTTGAAACATTAAAATTTATAAATCCCTGTTTAACGGCACAGGTTATAAAGCCGTTTATCCTTCCAATTCATTTTGCGCCAAATCCAGGGAGGAATGGCAGCAGCACAATTCCACAAACCAATATTGCTAATCCTCGCATTTGCTTCCATAGATCTCAACGCAGGTTTAAATGCCAACATAGATGGAGAATACCATGCCCATCCCCTGGTCAACAAAAGACTATCGAGTGAAATATGATTTACTGAAACTGAGCAGAGCGCTCGATTATAAATATCAAAACCCACAATCGTAACCTGGCGATCCTTACCTAGAATTAAATTCGAAACAGAATCTCGAACCTTCATTCCAAATGGCTGGTCCTTTTCTGGCGCATCCACATTCACCAGTCTGCAGTGATAATAAACGCCATTCAATGAAACCACATAAGTATCACCATCAATCACGCGAAGGATCTTTCCATCAGGAAAAGACTGACAAACGGCATCAAATAGTATCAATGTAAAGGCAAAGAGTAAAAGCGATTTCATAATTGTGTAAATTGATTTCAGGTACAAGACTAGAATCAACAAACACAAAAACAAAAGATCAAGGCCGTTTAGGCCAATTTGACCAAAAATGCAACAAATGCCACCAACAAGAATGGTGATTTATGCAAAAGATGTACAAAGAATCACTGGCTGCTCGGGCCGCACCGCCCGCCGGCTCTTCCAACGAATCCGCGAAAAGTCAAAAAAATCAAAATCAGAGTTTATTACAATAGAGGAATTCTGCGAGTACACTCAATTTAAGGAGAAGCAAATACTCAGGTTTATTCTATAGAAAAAGCATGACAAAAGCTAGTCAAAGGCATGAAAATGTATTTCTCCTTAATTTTCTGTATTATATAATTTAGAACTTGGAATTCTATAATAATTCAACTTAGTAATTGACACATTATATTACTACATTTATTTACTACAATTTATACCTACCCAAATTTTAAATTCATAAATTATGAAAAAAATATTTATTCTAGCAATCTCTTTATTCAGTTTCTTGGTTTCTTTTTCTCAAGAAAGTTCTAAAAAGAAAATGGTTTTTGACCCAACGAAAAAAGTTTATGAATTGGAATCAGCTTGTGGTACTTGTATGTTTAAAATGCAAGGCAAAACCTGTAAGCTTGCAGTTAAGTTAAATAATAAAAATTATTATGTTGAAGGTACAGGAATTGATGATCATGGCGACGCCCATGATAAGGATGGTTTCTGCAATGCAATAAGGAAAGCAAAAGTTCAAGGCGAGGTTGTTGGAGATAAATTCAAGGTTACCTATTTTGAGTTGATCAAATAAATTTAAATAATTACATCTTACTCATATCATGTTGCCCCATGGGGTTTACACCATTTTTGAAAATGTATTCACTATTTAATAAGTAAACTCCTTGGGTTACTACTACGTCTCCATCTTTTATTCCAGACTTTATTTCAATCAAATCATCTGTTTCTAAGCCTAGTTCCACCATTCTGGTCTTAAAAGTATTACTAGCCGTTTGTACCCAAACCATTGCTACATTTGAATTTCTCATGACGGCATCAATGGGTAAAGTAAATGCTTTCTTTTGTGCATTCTTAAGAAACACATAGGCTGGCATACCTGGTCGCAATTGATTATTGTTATTCGGTATACTAACTCTTATTAAATTAATTCGGGTATCAGGATTGATTTCAGGATTAACAAATGAAATGCTCCCCTTAAATTCTTTTCCTGGAATATCAGGGATCTGAACAAATGCTGTTGCTTGTTTATCAATATGTGACAATTGGGAAGTATACACCTGAGCTTCCGCCCACAAAGTTGAAAGATTTGACAACCTAAAAACTAGCCCCCCCTCCATCAGATAGTCACCCTCTTTCACATCAATCGAGGTGATATACCCACTGCTCATGCTATAAAAAGATGTCAAGCTTTCAGATCTATTATTCTGTAATTGGTTAATCTGCTCCTCAGTTAGTCCCCATAATAGTAGCTTATTTTTGGCACTATTTATAATGGCACTAAAATCGATTACTGCATCTGTAATTGTCTTTTGCTTTTTAATAGCCAATAAGTATTCTTGTTTGGCGTTGTTTAATTCCTCACTATATAAATCATACAATTTATCACCAGCATGAATTGGGTCACCTATATTTTTAAAATATAAATGCTCTACCCTACCCATTACTCTTGAATTAAGAGATACTGCGTTCATTTGATCAAAGTTCAATGTTCCAGTAAGAACCGTTTTTTCACTAATTGAAGATTTTGAAATTGTATCTGAATGAATACCGCCCAATTGCATTTGTTGATCACTCAATTTTATTTCATCAACAATACTATTCATTGGTTTTGTTACAGCAATTAACTCCATCCCACAAATAGGACATTTTCCAGCTTTATCTTGCATTACTTGCGGATGCATCGAGCAGGTATAATAAATGGAGGTATCAGCCTGTTTTACAATTTCAACTGGTTTGGTTTTACAAGAAATGCTAAAAACCAATATTGCTATTAATAATTTATAAAGTTTCATTGTTAGTTTTTAAGTTTAATAAAGCTTTCACTATCCATTAAATATTGAGCGTTGGCAGCAATAGAGTCTTGTTGTGTTAATCCTTCTTTAATCTCAATTTTTGCATTTGAACTAATCCCCGTTTTAACTAGATGCGCTTTAAAGCCAGCTTTTTGTTTTATAAATACAATTTTTTCTAAACCCAGAGAAACAATAGATTCCTTAGGTAACCAAAATGCTTCAGAACTATTTCCAGAAATCTTCGCTTTCACCTGAGAGCCAATAGGTATATGTAGTCCACTATTATCAAAATAAACCCTTGCTGTTAATGTTTTTGAATCCTTTCTAAAAAATGGTTCAATAAAATTGATTTTACCACTAAAAGAACTAGCTGGGTTAGTTTCAGGCGTAATTACAACTTCGTTACCAGTTCTGACAAATACTTGGTCTTCTCCAAAAATGCTCAATAAAACCCAAGCTTTATTTGGATTATAAATGGTAAAAATGGTTTCCCCTTTTTTTACATACATGCCTTCTTTCAATGGCAACTCTTCCGTAAGTGCTGCAATATCTTTCATTCCTAAAGCTGTTACCATTTTACTATTACCAGCTTCATGAACATGCCCACTGTATTTGCTAAAAACAGTAATCGTTAATAATGGGGTTTTAGATTTGACAATTTGATTAATTTGAATGCCCTCCATTCCTAAAAGCAAAAGCCTTTGTTTTGCAGCTTCTATAAGTGCTGCATTTGAGGGATCGTTTTCCAATAAAAAAATGAAATTTTGCTCAGCTGTTAGTATTTCAGGGCTATAAATCTCCATGATTTTTTGACCCTTTTCAACCTGTTGATATCGATATTTGATATACAATTTTTCAATTCTCCCACTTACTTTCGACGCTATAGTACCCTCCTCTCTCGTATCATACGCAACAGAACCTAATGAATTGATGGTATAAGACTCTGACTCCTTTGAAATTGTAGTAACTGGAATAGAGGATACCACAAAATTATTTGTTTGTTGTAGTAAAGTATTTAAATCCACATCGAAAACCGTTTTACTTTCCGACATTTTTTTAATCAAATGCATGCCACAAATAGGACAATCGCCCGGCTGATCTCTGATAATTTCAGGATGCATGGAACAAGTATAGATATCTTTTTGTACGGAATTTTCGTCCCCACTTAACTTATTCTTTTGTTTACAACTAATGAGTCCCAGAAAAAGGATACCATTGATCAACAGTAGCAGTAATAAAAAATATTTCGAACGCATAGTATTAATTTTTTTCTAAAACTTTTTCCAATTCAGTTTGCATCAACAATAACTGACCTAACAAATCGGCTTGAGCAAGCTGCGTCATATTGAGCGTTTCCCATGCATCATAAAGCATGAACAATTCCTCAGTATTTTGCTGATAAGCTAATTGGGTAGTTTGATAATTTTTTTGCAAGGCGGGAATGATACTTTGTTCATACAATTTCAACTGCTTCTTCTTTACTTCAATTTCTTGAATCATGCCATTTGCCATTCCATTCGATTCATTCAAAATCATTTGCTTTTGTTGAGATAATGAATAAGCTTTCCATTTTAAGCTCTCGATATTTGCTTTATTCATTTTCTTAGAAACATTCGCTATTGGGATTTTCATCATTCCCATTAGCGAAAACTGCCAGGGTTGTTGCGCCCAGGCAAACATATGGTCGTAACGAATTCCAAACTCTGGTTTTAATTTTGCTTTTTCTGATTCCTGTTTTAAATAGGTTAGATCAATATCACGTTCAATTGCTTTTAAATCACTTCGATTCGCTAAAAAAACGGCACTATCAACAATTAAGTCAGCATAATTTTTAATAGAATAATTACTTGAATCTATTTCAAATGAAATATTAGTTGCTCTGTTCATTAAAGTATTTAAAGTGATTTTTTTCTGAACAACATCATTCTCCAGCATCAGTTTCATATTATCCATATTACCTATTGCTGCTTTCACTTTATAATAGGCACTTAATTTGTCCATGCCATTCTTATACCTGATTTCAGCATTTTCCTGCATCATTTTTAAAAGTTGCTGATTTCTTTGAACTATGTTCAGCTTTTTTTCAATAATAATCCATTCATAATAATTTTTCTTTGCAATGGCGAACAAGTCATTCAATGTGGCATTCTTCTTTTCTTTCTCAACAGAAGACATGGCATTCATGTATTTAGATTCAGTTTCCTGCTTTTGCTTATTTGGCAACATTTGCTGGGCAGAAATCATAAACATACCCATACCAGGACCACCCATATCTACTTTCCATTTATTTACATTGTAAGGTGTTTGATAAAATCCAGATGCGAATTCAGTGGGCATCCAACTTTTTGCACCTTTGGCAGCTTCATCCATAGACAAGATATCAGCATCATACATTTTCATTGCAGGATGCTGTTGTTGTATGATTGTGTAAATACTATCCAGTGGAAGTACCTGCGCATGCGATTCATATACAATCCATGAAGCAAATAGGGAGAAAATAATTTTATTTTTCATTAGAATTAATGTTTAGTTTCCAAGACATCTATTTTTCCATGTTGCCTTAATTCATATTCTTTTGTCATTAAAAAAATGAGCGGAGTCACAAGTAGAATATGTGTAGCAGATGTAAGTACACCGCCAATCATGGGTAATACGATGGGTTTCATGACATCGCTTCCCACTCCATGACTCCATAAAATGGGGATCAAAGAAAACATAGAGACACAAACTGTCATTAATTTTGGCCTTAGCCTTTTTGCAGCTCCGGCTATGACATATTCTTTTAAATCTTCTTTAGTGATGGATTCCTTCGAATTGCCTTTCGAGTTTACTAATTGCTGCATGGCATCGTTCAAATAAATAACCATCACAATACCAGTTTCAACAGCTAATCCAAACAATGCAATGAATCCAACTGCTACTGCTACAGATAAATTCACGTGCCAGAAATAAATCATATAGGCACCTCCTATCAATGCAAATGGAATAGAAACCAAACTAAAGAATGCCTCCCTAATGGAATGAAAGGCAAAATACATACACATGAAAATGATGACGAGTACAATTGGGATTACCAATTTTAAAGTCTTTTCACTCCTAATTAAATTCTCATATTGCCCGCTCCATTCTATAAAATAACCTTTGGGCATTTTCCCCATCATTTTATTTAATTTTTCTTGCGCATCTTGTACGGTACTTCCCAAATCTCTTTCTCTAACATTAAACAAAACAGTGCCCCTCAATAAAGCATTTTCAGAGTTAATCATCGGCGGGCCTTCTGAAATTTTTACATCTGCAATTGCTTCTAAAGGAATTGGGCCATAGCTCATTGTTGAGACCTGGAGTTTTTTTAAGGCAGAGATATTATTTCTAAAGTCCTGACCAAATCTTGCATTCACCGAAAACCTTTGCCTGCCTTCGATCGTTGTGGTAAGTTTCATACCACCAAGCGCACTTTCTACAACCGTATTTACATCATCAATACTTAATCCATATCTACCTATTTCATCACGTTTGATCACTATATCTATATACTTACCTCCTGTTATAGGTTCTACATACAAATCTTTCACGCCATTGATCCCTTGCAAATTCTTTTTTACCTGTTCTGAGAAATAATAGATTGAGTCTAGATTTTGCCCATAAACTTTCACTCCAACATCAGTACGTATTCCAGTAGAGAGCATATTAATTCTGTTAATAATGGGTTGTGTCCAACCATTAGTAACTCCAGGGATTTGCAATTTATTATTAAGCTCGTTGATAATATCTTCTTTAGATTTTCCTTCTCGCCACTGTGCTTTAGGCTTTAGTGTTATAATTGTTTCAATCATACTAATGGGAGAATTATCAGTTGCTGTGTTCGCTCTTCCAGCTTTTCCAAGCACATTATCAACTTCAGGAACCGATTTAATGAGTTTATCCTGCACTTGAAGAATTCTTTTAATCTCCGAATTGGAGGCATCGGGCAAAGTAAGGGGCATAAATAAGATCGATCCTTCATCTAAAGGAGGCATAAATTCCCTTCCCAAACTCATGATCAGTGGGATACTTACAACAAGGGCCAATATATTAATCCCGATAGTAGTTTTTCTCCATTTGATACAAGTTCTAATAACGGGCTCATATACCTTTTCTAAAAATCGATTGATTGGATTTGCATTTTCCGGCCGAAACCTTCCACGCATAAATAGTGAAATCAAAACTGGTGCTAATGTAATTACTAGGATTGCATCAACTGCCAGAATAAAAGTTTTAGTATAAGCCAATGGGCCAAATAATTTCCCTTCCTGTCCAGTTAAAAGAAATACAGGCAAGAAAGAAGATATAATAATAATGGTTGAAAAAAATACACCCCTAGAAACTTGCTTACAGGCTTTTTCAATGATAGAAAGCCTAATTTCTTCAGGTATTTTAGTATATGGTTTAATTAGTTTCATAATAGTGCTTTGAATTAGTAAACATTGGTGGATTTATGAATTAGGTTTATGATTATTCTGCCATTCCGATAAATTTCGATAGGCATTTTCCGACATAATAATCCCATTATCCACTATCACTCCGATTGCCAAAGCAATTCCTGTGAGCGACATGATATTTGATGATAATCCAAATGCGTTTAATAGAATAAAACTGATAGCAATAGTGAGAGGGATTTGTATAATAATACTCAATGCACTCCGCCAATGGAATAAAAAGATGATTACAATTATACATACTACTCCAATTTCTTCGAATAGCTTTTCTTTAATGGTTTCAATGGAAGCTTCAATGAGTGTACTTCTATCATAGGCAACTTTAAAATCTACACCATCTGGTAATCCTTTTTTTACCTCTTTCATTTTTACTTTCAATGCAGTAATTACTTTATCAGCATTTTCACCGTTTCGCATTACAACAATTCCTCCAACTGCTTCACCTTCACCATTATTATCGAAAATTCCCAAACGCAGATCCCCTCCCATTTGAACCGTTCCAATATCTTTTACTCTAACGGGTATACCACTATAGTTACCTATAGCAATGCTTTCAATGTCTTCCCTATTTTTAATATAACCCAATCCTCGAATGATATAAGCCATGCCACTCATTTCAAACTTTCTGCCACCCACATCATTATTATTGGCCTTCACTTTGTTCATAACATCCATCAAAGAGAAATTATAGAACTGCAGCTTTACCGGATCAACAACTAATTGATATTGCTTTTCAAAACCGCCAAATGAGGCAACTTCAGCTACACCTGGAACTGTTTGTAAAGCAAATTTGATATACCAATCTTGTAAGGCCCTTTGTTCACCCAGATCCATATGCTTTGCATCAAGAGTATACCAAAAAACATGGCCAACTCCAGTACCATCTGGTCCGAGTGTTGGAGTAATACCCTGTGGTAATAAGCGTTGTGCATAATTCAAACGTTCAAGTACTCTTGTCCTTGCCCAGTATACGTCTGCATTATCTTCAAAAATGACATAAACAAAACTCATCCCAAACATGGATGCACCACGTACGTTTTTAACTTTTGGAATTCCTTCCAGATTAGAAACAAGGGGGTAAGTGATTTGGTCTTCTATCACTTGTGGACTACGTCCCATCCACTCAGTAAAAACAATTACTTGATTTTCTGAAAGATCTGGGATTGCATCGATAGGGTTTTCTTTAACTGAATAAATACCCCAAGCAAACAAACCGATTGCACAAATAATCACAACCAGTTTGTTGCGTAAGGCCAGTTCAATAATTTTTTGAACCATTGTAAATTATTATTTTGATTTTTTCTCAACCAAATTCATTCCACATTTGGGGCATTTCCCTGCTTTATCACTGGTGATTTCTGAATGCATGGGGCAGACAAATGTTTTTTTAATTTCTACTTTTTTGGCCACGAGGTTCATGCCACATTTAGGGCATTTTCCTGCTTTATCACTAATTACTTCAGCATGCATAGGGCAAGTATAAATAACAGATTTATTGGTTTCTGTTTTTAACTTACCCTTTTCAGTTTGTGAAAAACTGGCAATTGTAAGCATAGAAATAATAGACAATAAGATTATTTTTTTCATTTGATAAAATTTTAATTGGTTAAACATTAATTACCTGATTTTGATTTAGCTAGTTGCATACCACACTTAGAACATTTTCCGTCCTTATCACTTTTAACATCAGGATGCATTGGACAGTAATAACCAAGTTTGCCTTTTTCCTTAGTTGACATATTTAAAGTCATTCCACAAATAGGGCAAACACCAGGCTGATCTTTTACCACTGTATGATGTGTTGGACATACATAATTTTTGGTAATAGACATTTTCATTTCTTCTTTTTTAGAAAGATTCAGTTTCATCCCACATATAGGGCAATTTCCAGGTTGCTTCATCTTAATAGTATCATGCATGGTACAGGTATATAAAACTGTATGCTGTGTGGTATCTTTATAGCCTCTCTTGGTTTGAGCAAATAATGTTGTTGAAAAAGTAGTTATTACTAAAACCATAATTAATTGAAACGTTTTCATTTTACTTATTTTTAATTTGTTATTTATTATGTCCTACCATGGCAACTATCGCCATAATTGCCATCATTACTCCCATTATCATCAACATGGGAATCTTTCGTTTATGATTTGAACCACTCATACTATGCATCATCATTGAACTCATGTTACCATGAGAAGAATCTGAATGATTAGACTTAACTGTTAATTGCATACCGCATTTTGGACAATAACCTTGTTTTATTGATATAATTTCAGGATGCATGCTGCAAGTGTAAAAAGTAGTCCCTTGTCTATCAGTTTGATGGATAGACAAAGTATCAGTAGTTTGTCCGTTAGTAACGAGCAATGTTAAAAACGAAAAAAGTAATAAAATACAAGTTTTAATATTCATGGCATTAATGTTTACTTTTCTTTCTATCATATTGACAACAGTCATCTAATGCATCATATGCTTTATCATCACCTCTATATTTTTCAGTATCATAGCCTACCGAAGCAACTTTTTTTTGAATAGCATCATTCGTAGTTTTTGAAGTTGAGTATGATACAGTTAATATATTAGAGTCGGCCTTCCAAAAAGCCTTTAAGGCACCACTACCCAATGCAGCCTTTTCGATATTTTTTTTACAAGTACTACAATTGCCAGATACCTTTATACTATCTGTTTTAGTGTCTTGAGCAAATAAATTTGCAGCTGAAATAGCCAAAACGGCTATCAGAATGAATCTGATAATTTTCATCTTTTAGTATTGAATATTAAATAAATAATGAGAATGAGAAAGAGGATGTCAGTAAATTGCATCCAGTAAAATTCTTAGGAATATGAAATCACTTAAGAATTAAGAAGCTTGAAGTGTAGTATCAGATACGAAATACCTGAATTCGGATATAAATTGGTACGAAAAGATTATCAGGAGGAGCATTAGCATAAGAATTCAATCCAAACAATGAATTTCTTATTGCTGTTTTATATTCAAAAAATGGAGTATTTAATATTTGAACTTCAGAAAAAGAAAAATTTTGAGAATTAAGATCATTTGCTTTTTGATCTTTTTCAATTTGCAAATGCTTGTGTTCGTCTTTGCAACACTTAGATTTCTTATTAGACATGCCGCAATTGCTGCATTTGTCACCAACTTTAGAACTATTATGCCATAAAGCACTTTCAACTAATTTACCCATGCAATAATGCATGTGAATAGTAGCTCCGGTTGATAACCCGAAATAAAGAACGGCTAATATTGAAAATAGAATCTTCCTCATTTCAGATTAAAGGTAGAACTATTTTAAGCAAAAAAAATCAATATTGCCAATAAATCAACTTTAAATTTAACAAGTTGTTAATTATGAATCATTCCACCTCTCATGGGCATATCTTTCATTTGCGACTTATTATTCATCATATTGCCTTTATTACCACCCATATTTTGCTTACCAAGATTACGTTCCATAAACATTTCCTTGTTTTGGTAAATATTGCCAGCCATGTCCATACATTGACCATTCCGAAAATTTAAGATTTTACCGTTGTTTGCCTTATAAGATCCATCAATTTCAACAGTTATGCCATTTTTCATTTTAATTGCCTGTTCCATTTTTCTTTCTTTACCAGAACTAAAACAAATCATTTCATCATTTTTTTTTATTAAATATTCTTCGTTTTTGGATGAAGAATTAAGGGACTGCTTTTCTTGAGCAATTGCAGCAAAACAAGAGAATCCCATTACAATTACTGTCATTAATAAGTTTTTCATAAATTTTAATTATTTATAGATTTTATATAGAATACCGAATGAAAAATAAAACTTGCTTGAAAGATTTTCAGAATAGGAAGTCTGTCCGTTTTGAATAGTAGCTGGATTTAATGGAATAGCATAAACAGGGGTAAACTCAAGATTTACGCGATGAATTGTGTAATTAATTGGAATTGATAATTCATAGTCCAAAACATTAAAGTTTCCTGATTGTGAACCATAATTATTACCATATGATCCTCCACCCATTCCTCCCATTCCACTCGCACCCCCAGTAGCGTTCATATTATTTTGAGACATTCCACCACCAAACCTTTTGATGTTATTATAGTTACCAAAATAATTCTGAGTGCCAATATTTATATCAATTGAAGGGGCTATCCTCAGATTACCATTAAAGGCATAAAAATCATGATCAAAAGTAATATCTAAATTAAAGTCTGTATACTGACTAAAATACAAGACCGTTGCGGCGGAAATACTCATCCAATTGAAATCCCGGTTTACTGATGCAAAGAGATTTCCAACTAATGAAGAATAAACGGAAGTACTATTAGCGTTAAACAAATATTTTGTACCACCAAGAATAAAATAATAATCATTAGCGAGAAAATGATATCCAAGTGAACTTGAAAAAAGATCTATCCCCGAATTATTACCATTTGGCAAATAAGAAGTGAAAGTTTTTAAGAATAATCCAGATTTATGATAATAATTTAAGCTAGTACTTATATAAGGTGCTTTAAGAATACTTGCCCTCCCCAAAAAAACATTGTCACTTGAATATTGCACTTTTAAGGTAGCATAAGATTTTATTAAAGCCTTTGAATTCAGAGAATTCGAAGAACTATCACTTTTTTGAGAAAATGAAACATGTAACCAAAAAATTGAAATAATAAAAAAAACAAATCTTTTCACTTGATCTAATTCATTAATTAAGAAACAAGCTAAATAATGAAAAATAACTACAGTTTCCTGTGACATTTGTTACATAATACAAGAGTTCAGTAAATTAACCTTCCTATAATTAGTTAAATAATCACAAATTTTTCAACATTCAAGCGTTTAGGTGATGGAAAATATTACCCCAATAAATCTATATACATTTTAGGTATTTATACAAGATTCTTACCCAATTTGGTATTAAATATTGTACGCATACCTATTTTGAGTTTCTGCACACAAACATAAATGCCAAGTATTTTGTACAAAATGCTTGACAAATTCATCTTAAATCATCATTTTTTCGCCCTACCCTATAAGAAAATTTAATCTTTTGCATGAATTTTAAATTATAATTCATGCAAACTATTCTATCTTTGTATCAAAGAATTAGTTATGGCCAAGCTTGAGGAACTCAAAAAAAGGCTAAAACCGGGCAAAGTGTACCGCCGGGAGTATCTAACAAAATGGTCTACTTCTGTGGATCGTCACCTGCAGGAATTAGTAAATGATGGGAAGCTCGAAAAACTTTCCCAAGGGCTTTATTATGCTCCTTCACAAAGCGCTTTCGGCAAAACGCCACCAGATGAAAATGAATTGCTAGAGGGCTTTTTAAAGACGGATCGCTTTTTGGTTACCTCTCCCAATCTTTATAATAGTCTAGGCCTAGGCACTACTCAATTATACAATAAGCGAGTGGTGTATAACAACAAGCGCCATGGCCTTGTAAAGCTTGGCAACCGTGAATATCAGTTTCACTTTAAGCTTGATTTCCCCAATACACTCAGCGAGGAGTTTTTGATGGTAGATTTAGTCAATAATCTCGAAACCCTTGGTGAAGATTCTAAACAGGTATTGGCAAGAGTTGCAGATAAAGTGCCAACTTTAGATCAACGTAAATTGAACCTGGCAGTTAAGCGTTACGGTCATGTTGCTACTAAAAAAATATTTGCATCACTTTTACCATAAATTCTCAATTGACTTATCTCCACGATCATAAAGATTTTAAATCCCTACTTGATATCGTTGCTAATGAAATGGGTATTGAGGCAGGATTAGTGGAAAAGGATTATTGGATCATGCATACCTTGTATGGTCTCAAAAAACAGGGATTTCAATTTGAACTAAAAGGTGGCACATCCCTTTCAAAGGGGTTTAAGATAATTAATCGCTTTTCTGAAGACATCGATATCCATATCTCCCCAGATCCAAAACTGAATGTAATTGAGGACCCTCGTAAGACCAAACAAAGTCATATAGATTCAAGGGCATCCTTTTTTGAATGGCTAGTTAAAAACATTCAAATCGATGGCATCATTTCCCAGGAAAGAGATCCTGAGTTTGACAATACCACTTTTACCTCAGGAGGCATTCGACTCTACTACGAAAACAGAGTTAATAAAGTAGAAGGCATCAAAGAAGGTATTTTATTAGAAGCCGGATTTGATACAGTTACACCAAATACTAAACTCACTATAAGTTCTTGGGCATTAGATAGAGCCAAGCAGACTGCTGGTATAGAATTAACCGATAATACTGCAGTGGATATTGTATGCTATGATCCAGGATACACATTTGTAGAAAAGTTACAAACAGTAGCTACAAAATACCGACAAGAACAAGTAGATGGTATAGTTCGGAAAAACTATATGCGCCAATATTACGATCTGCATTGTTTACTGAACACCCATCAGATCCAAGAGTTTATCAAAACTGAAGCATATCAGAAACATAAGAAAGTACGTTTTCCAAAAGCAGATTATGCAATTCCCATCTCAGAAAACGAGGCTTTTCTGCTATCAGATTCAGAGCAAAGAACAGCTTTTCAAAAGCGATATCAAGATACCTCTGGCTTATATTATAAGGGGCAACCTGACTTTGAGGAGTTATTAAACACAATCCATAGTTACATCCACTTATTATAATTACTGCTTACATAAGAGTCATCCAAAAAATGTTATTTGATACAATTTGATTAACTTTGTTATGTTTAGCAGGAAGAAAAGCCAAGCTAATTTGTCAAGATCTTTATAAATTGAAGAAAAGGTATCAGAATCGGTATCATTCCGTTTTGAAACCACTAAAACATGCACTGAATAACGCTTTTGTGATTTAGGTTCGAGTCCCAGCCAGATCACAAACACAAATAAATAGACCGCTTAAACATTGAGTTTGAGCGGTTTTTTTATGTTTTGGTGTCAAAAGTTGGTGTCAATTTAGTGAATACATTTCTATTCTAATTCATTTCTATTTCTTTTCTTTTTTATATTAACATTTTTTGTTTCAAATAACTATTTTATGATATAAGAATAAGGGCTAACTTTTACATTTTTTAACTTCTAATTAAAAATAGTATGGAAACATTGTATGTATTAAGCTCAATTATTAGCCTAATTCTTTAAATTGTTGTAGTTAACTCAGTTTACAAAACTATGAAGGCAACAGAAAAAATTAAAATTTACACTTTTATGCAAACAAAAGTGATGATAGAAATTGCAAATAAACAAGGTTATCCGATTAACAAAATACAAGAGCTACTACCGCAAAACTGGAAGCAAATGCCAAACAGTATTATGGAATAATATTTTGCTATCTAACATTAAGGGTATTGCTGTGAGGCTTACTACCGCAGAGTGTTGCCTGTGCTTGGCACAAGGCAGCCTCTTTTGCAAGGTTAGCTTTTGTGTGTCGGCTCTGTGTGCCTTGCAAATGTGCCTGACTTGGTGCGTCGGCTTTGTAGCACTACTGCAAATTTTAAAATTATTTAAACACCTGTATGAAAAGCAATAGCAGAGTCAATAGCTTTTATTGCTATAGCTATGTTACGATGTCCAAAAATTTATTAACTAATTCCTCAACTCGGTCAATTTCAGTATAAGGAATTTCTAAAATTGGAATGTAGTTCCTTGCTGCATACTCCCTTTTTATTTTGTCCATTTTATTTCGATAATCAATATCGGTCTTATTTTTCCCATAATTCACAGATTTATAATGTTGTTCACCATGAAATTCTATTAGATACTTTACCGAATCTTTTACTACAACAAAATCAAAAGGCAATGGTTTTATGTGAATACAATCTTTGAAAGTAAATTGAGTAATGTAATTCATTTTTAGATTTTCCAAATGATTTATTATCCTTTGTTCGCCTTTAGACAAATTGCATTTGGGGCAACCTTGGCCATTTAAATGATTGGTCGAACGTTGCTCAAAAAGTCCATGAAATGAGCATTCAATTTTTATTTTATCCTTGCTATTTTCGTAGACTACGTATTGATAGCCATATTTGTCTCCATGAATTTCTTTTGCTTTTGAAATAAACTCTTCTGTCGAGTATTTTGTATTATTTCCACACTTTTTACAACCATAGCCTATCAAGTGTTCTGATGGGATTTGTTCAAAATCTCCATGAACTGGGCAGGTTACGATAATTTTTGTTTTGACATTTATATAGTTGGATTTCTCGTAATTAAATTTATTGCTATGAATTTTATTCGCTTTTACTATAAAACTATTAAGTGAATGATTACTATTTCCTGCACAATGCCGACATCCTTGTCCCTGCAAATGCTTCATAGGTGATTGATTAAAATCGCCATGTTCAATACAGGTAATTGTAACTTTTGTAGAATTATTTACATAATGAACTTTAGAATAGTCGTACTTGTTTTGATGCACACCACTTGCTTTAACAATAAACGAATTACTGTTTAGCTTTTTTGTTCCTCCACAAGCAGGACATCCATAACCTTGCAGATGCATATTCGGTGACTGTTCAAAGTCGCCATGTTCATTGCAGGTAATTATCACTGGCAATTTATTGTTCTTATAAAGAGCTTTATCGTATCTATATTTTCTGCCGTGTTTAAGTGCCGCCTTTTCTATGAACTCATTCTGAGTCATAACGAGTTTTTTACTTGCAATTATTTTCCCGCATTCTGAACAACCTTTTCCGTTTAAATGAGAACCAGGTGTTTGCAAAAAGTCGCCATGTATAGCGCAGGTAATAATTACTTTCGTTCTATTGTTAGAGTAATTTACCTTTTCGTAAAAATATTTGTTTTCATGTTTCAATTTTGCTTTCGATATAAAGTTTGTAGTGTCAGATTTTGTAGTTCCACCACAAGATGGACAGCCTTGACCTTTTATGTGAGCATTTGGTTTTTGGAAAAATTGTCCATGAAAGGGGCAAATAATTTTTACTCCTTCTTTTAATGCATAAACATAATTAATAGAAGAGTAGTCATACTTTTCTTTATGGACTTCAGTAGCTTTCCTAATAAATTCGTCAACAGTTAATCGCTTCATAATACGCATTCAAGATAAAGTTTAAAAAATCAATTGGCTTGTATTTTCTAGTTTCATCACCTTTAGTTATTTCAAAATAATGTTCAACCGTTCCTGATTCGTTATTTACACTCGTTGCAAAACTTTCTTTCCTTTTCCCTTGAATGAAATCTATGTCACGTTCGTTATTCATGATTTATTTTTCGTTTAACTGCATATTTAAAATTGGTTCTAAGTGGCTTTTATATTTATCAACAAAGAAATCTTGATTAAAAAGAGTTATTGTTTCCTGGAATTCTTTGCTTGACCAAAGTAACCAATCCGTTTTTTGATTTCTAATTGCATAAATCTGTAATTCCTCTCGATTTGACTGTTTATGATTTAGAAAAATAACCAACTTGTAAAGCTCATTGAAATTGAAATTGTTTAAGACTTTATAAAATGTTTTTATAAATTGGTCTTGATACATTGATGCACCTATTTCTTGAAATGCCTTATTAGTTTTTCTATCCGTAAATTCTTCCTTGTTTTTTAATGCGCTCAATTGTGCTTTCACACAATCAATTTGTTCATTTAAAGCATCCATAACAGTCTTGTTATAAATAGACAAGCAGTAATAAAATAAATAGTCTTTGTACTTGCATTTTTTGAATAGTAAATCTGAATATATTTCATAATTGACAGACCTGTTAGAAAAATTAAAAATGTCTCTCGTGTCTTTGTTTTTCTGAATTGAACTTAGTATAATATCTTCTGCTTCGTCAAACCTGTTTGCCAAAATAAGATATTTTATAAGTTTGTCCTGACACGGATATACAGGGTCTATTTGTAGTGCTTGCTTAATTGTTAATATTGCGTCACCAATATTGGTCTTCTTTAAGGAGGTTGCTTTTTTCAATAATTCGCCAACTTCTTTGTCAGTTGGTTTTCCAAATTGGATGTCCATAGGTTTTAAAGTTTTTGAATTATCAGTGTTACAATTATTTTTACCGAATATATTCTCTAAAAATTTAAACATAAAATTTGGATTGTCAATTGCTTGCAGTCAGTGTGAATTTGCGAATGTTGCCCAAGCATGACGCATAACGACAGTTTGTGAAAATACTGCTGCCGCTCTATAAATATACACAGAATGTGAATAGCGAAAATACTGTATGGTTTTTGCAATATCACAGTATGCAATTTATTCAAGGAAATAACCGCCATCAAACCTACTTCTGTACACTGGAAGACCAAGTAACTGCCGATAATGCAG
>JANYEA010000126.1 GCA_025363385.1 Bacteroidota bacterium
GTAAAATTAATTTTACCCTGTTGGCGGTATTGTAATGTTCATCGCCAACAATTAGCGGGGTCAAAATCCTTGAAGTAGAATCCAATGGATCCACCGCAGGGTAAATACCCAAATCCGCAATTTTTCGACTCAATACCGTGGTGGCATCCAAATGCGCAAAAGTAGTTGCAGGAGCAGGATCTGTTAAATCATCCGCAGGTACATATACCGCTTGTACAGAAGTAATAGAGCCATTTTTGGTTGATGTAATACGCTCTTGCATCAATCCCATTTCAGTAGCCAGAGTAGGCTGATAACCTACTGCTGAAGGCATCCGACCTAACAAAGCCGACACTTCAGAACCCGCCTGAGTGAAACGGAAGATATTATCTACGAAAAACAAAATGTCTTTTCCTTTTCCAGTACCATCTCCATCACGGAAATATTCGGCAATGGTTAATCCGCTCAAAGCTACACGAGCACGTGCTCCTGGAGGTTCGTTCATTTGTCCGAATACGAATGTTGCTTTCGATTCTTTCAAACCTTCCATATCCACTTTACTCAAATCCCATCCGCCTTCTTCCATGCTATGTTTAAATGCTTCACCATAGTTCATGATACCTGCCTCAATCATCTCACGTAACAAGTCGTTACCCTCACGAGTACGCTCACCCACACCAGCAAATACAGAAAGACCACCATGGCCTTTTGCAATATTGTTAATCAATTCCTGGATCAATACGGTTTTACCTACACCCGCACCACCAAACAAACCGATCTTACCACCTTTTGCGTATGGCTCAATCAAGTCGATAACTTTGATACCTGTATACAGAATCTCAGAAGCCGTACTTAAGTTTTCGAATAATGGTGGTTTATTGTGGATCGGACGACCGTTTTCTTTACTTACTTGAGGCAAACCATCGATCGCGTCGCCAGTTACGTTGAACAGACGGCCGTTTACCAACGGACCAGTTGGCATCGCAATTGCTCTACCAGTGTCTATTACCTGCATACCACGAACAAGACCTTCTGTTCCGTCCATCGCGATGGTACGAACGCTGTCTTCTCCGAGGTGCTGTTGAACCTCTAGAACCAATTTATCACCGTTTTCTTTGGTGATTTCCAATGCGTTGAAAATCTCAGGCAAAGTGTTGTCGTCTGGAAAATGAACGTCAACTACCGCACCAATAATCTGCTTGATCTTACCTTTTGTAGCCATTTCTGGAGATATATATAGGTTTAAAAAATGTACTAAAATCGAATCGAAATCATAGAAACCGATTTGGCGGCAAAGGTAAGGGATAGAAGCTTTCAAAAAAGCCCATTTGCTAGAAAAAGCATGGTTTTTTTAAGATATTTTCAACATTTCCGTCAAATTTACTGAAGAGCCCTAAAAACAAGGGCTGCCATTACAGCGCCGATGGTTGGACCCACCACCGGAATCCAGCTATAGCCCCAATTGCTACTACCTTTCCCTTTCATGGGAAGCATGGCATGCATGATTCTTGGCCCCAAATCTCTGGCTGGATTAATCGCATAACCAGTGGTTCCACCTAGACTTAATCCGATTCCTAACACTACTAATGCTACAGGTAAAGCATCTAATGGACCCAAACTATTGGTGGCTTTTGTCATAAAAAGCACGGCTATTACTAAAACCATGGTGCCTAAAGCCTCACTAAATAAATTATGAAAATTGCTTTTAATGGCGGGACCATTTGAAAAACAAGCCAACTGTAATTCAGGATCGGTGGTAGCATTTAAATGCTGCCGATAATTCAACCAATTAAGGGTAGCACCCAACATCGCCCCTAGAAATTGTGCCAAAATATAGATGGGAACCAAGGCCCAATCAAATTTGCCTGCCAAAGCCAGACCAATTGTTACTGCCGGATTGAGGTGTGCCCCACTGATAGCTGAAGTACTAAAAACACCTACAAAAACAGCAATCGACCATCCAAAGGCAATCACAATTATTCCTCCTCCATTACCCTTGGTTTTAGCTAAAATGGTGTTAGCAACAACGCCTTCTCCTAATATTAATATGAGACAGGTACCTACAAGTTCTGCAACAAATGGTGTCATATGGCAAGTTTTTGTGTTTTTAAATATAGGGAATAAATAAAGATAAAAGTGAGAAGTGAGAAGTGAGAAGTGAGAAGTGAAAAGTGAAAAGTGAAAAGTGAGAAGTGAGAAGTGAGAAGTGAGTGGTTTCCCCTCCCAAGCATGCTTTGGAGGGGTGGCTTGAGCGAATGAGCAAACAGACGGGGTGGGAAGAAACACGACACAATGAAAAACTATCTAATGTGCATCAACCACCGCAGCCGTATTCCGCAGTCGCGAAATCGGCATCCCCTCCATCGCATGCAATGGAGGGGAAACTGAAACTGAAACTGTAACTATAACTTTAACTGTAACTATAACTATAACTATAACTATAATTTTAATCTTGCCCTTGTAAAATAAAAATTTAAGATTAACTAACTATGTATTGATTCGCAAGCTCATAAAAAGTAGCAACCTGTTCCTTCTCCCACTCCTCATCCTTACCCAATTCCTTTGCAAATAAACTTGCTACAATCACAGCCAATTCCATGGCCACTTTAGCATTCAGAAATAATATTCTGGTTCTTCTGGCTAAAATATCTTCTACAGTTTCTGCCCATTCGTGTCGGATTGCAAAAATCACTTCAGCAACCGTGTTTGAAAAATTATGGTGTAATAGTTTTGCAAAGTTTATATCCTCCGCAATAATTGCTTCTATCATTGCAAGCCTTTTCACAGGATCTCCAATTTGTAAACTTTCTGTGATGCAAATTCTTTTGGGTTGTTTGGATACGAAGAGCCCATTATTCACGGCATCTTCTGACATCTTTCGGTAGGTTGTCCATTTACCACCCGTTATAGTTACCAAACCACTTACGGAAACAAGGATGGTATGATCCCTTGATAAGAGCGCAGTAGAATTGGTTCCACTCACTTTTACAAGTGGACGTAAACCAACGAATACCGATTGAATATCTTTTTTTTCAATGGCTACCGCATTGTATTTATTAAAATGCTCGATGATGAAATCAATTTCTTGATCTAATGGCTTCGGTTCTATATTGATGATATCGATAGCAGTATCCGTAGTTCCCAGCACCACTTCGTTATGCCATGGCACTGCAAAGAATACACGGCCATCCGCAGTTTTAGGAACCATCATGGCATGGCTACTTGAAAAAAATGATTTGTTTACTACTAAATGAATCCCCTGCGACGGCCTTACAATCGACTCTCTTTCTGCATCATCAAGTTGCATCACATGATCTGTAAAAACACCAGTGGCATTGATAAAGGATTTTGCTTTCACACTATACTCTTTGCCACTGATTTCATCCTTGCATAGTACACCAACTATTTTTTTTCCTTCTTTTTCAAACCCAATCAAGGAAACATAATTTAAAATGGTTGCACCATGTGAAGATGCGGTGTATGCAAGGTCGATAGCAAGTCTGCTATCATCGAACTGGCCATCATAATAAAGTATACCGCCTTTTAAATTTTTCGTTTTCACAGAAGGCAGCGCTTCGATGGTTTTTTTTACAGAAAGAATTTTGGTTACTCCTAAACTTAATTTACCCGCCAATAAATCGTAGACCCTTAATCCCGTGCCATAAAATATTTTGTCGAACCAACTATACACTGGAATAATAAATGGTTGCTTGGCACTTAATTGTGGTGCATTTTTTAGTAAATAACCACGCTCACGTAAGGCTTCTTTTACAAGTTTGATATTTCCTTGTGCTAAATATCGAACACCACCATGTACCAACTTTGTAGACCTGCTGGAAGTGCCTTTTGCAAAATCTGCTCTTTCCATTAACAAGGTCTTCAATCCACGCGAAGCTGCGTCTACAGCAGATCCTAGCCCAGTTGCACCCCCACCGATTATTACCATATCCCATTCTGCTGTTGTTTCCAACTGAGATAACATTTCCGCTCTGTTCATTATTTACTATTTGTGTATTGTCCCAGCCTAGTGCCCCAGCTTGAAAGCTGGGGTTATCGTTTTCCAATAGTTGATGGTACTCATAATTAGATGCTCCAACTCACTGCTGCTTGTATTGCTTTTTTCCAGCCAGCAGATAATGCTTGTCTTTCTGTATCATCCATTTTTGGAGAGAACACGGTTTCCATCTGCCATTGTGCTTGTATTTCTTCCAGGTCTTTCCAGAACCCAACGGCTAGTCCGGCTAAATATGCAGCACCTATTGCAGTAGTTTCTGTAATTACAGGACGCACCACTTTTGTGTGCAACATATCGCTCTGAAATTGCATCAATAAATTATTAGCAGTTGCACCACCATCTACTCTTAGTTCTTTGATAGAAATACCAGCATCAGCTTCCATCGCTTTTAATACATCCATAGTTTGATAAGCAATGCTATCTAAAGCAGCTCGCGCAAAATGGGCACCTGAGGTTCCCCTGGTAATTCCAACAATGGTTCCACGGGCGTGTTGATTCCAATAGGGCGCACCCAATCCCGCAAATGCAGGCACCACATAAACCCCGCCACTATCTTCCACTTCGCTTGCCAATGTTTCTACTTCGGCAGCCGTCCGAATTATTTTTAATCCATCGCGTAACCATTGCACAACAGCACCTGCAATAAATACGGAACCCTCTAATGCATAATGTGTAACGCCATTAATTTGCCAGGCAACAGTGGTCAATAAATTATTGGAAGAGGGTACAGCTTTTTCGCCTGTATTCATCAACATAAAACAACCCGTTCCATAAGTATTCTTTACCATCCCCGGATGGGTACACATTTGTCCGAAGAGTGCAGCCTGCTGATCGCCAGCAATACCTGCGATAGGAATATTATGTGCCGTTAAAATATTTTGTGTGTACCCATAAATTTCGCTGCTGCTTTTTACTTGCGGCAACATGGAAGCAGGCACATCAAAAATTTCTAATAATTCATTGTCCCATTGTAAAGAATGAATATTAAATAACATGGTACGCGAAGCATTGGATACATCGGTTACATGCACTTGACCGTTCGTTAATTTCCATACCAGCCAACTATCAACAGTACCAAAACAGAGTTCTCCTTTTGTTGCTTTATCTCTAGCACCATCTACATGGTCTAAGATCCATTTTACTTTGGTGGCGGAAAAATAGGCGTCGATAACCAGTCCTGTTTTTTGCTGAATCATTTGGTGTTTGCCAGCAGCTTTTAAACTATCACAAAAATCTGCGGTTCTTCTATCCTGCCAAACAATGGCATTATGAATAGGCATGCCTGTTGCACGATCCCATACCACGGTAGTTTCACGCTGATTGGTGATGCCGATTGCGGCCATGTCTTTAACTGTTAGTCCAGCCTTTGTAATAGCTTCTGCTGCTACACCTAATTGCGTACTCCAGATTTCATTGGCATCATGTTCTACCCAACCGGGCTGAGGAAATATTTGTGTGAATTCTTTCTGAGCAACTGCAATGATAGAACCCTTCTTATCAAACACAATTGCGCGACTAGAAGTAGTTCCCTGATCGAAGCTCAAGATGTAATTACTCATATGGCATGTTTGAACTAAGATAAGAAGAAGATGTGAAGAAAAAGTGAGAAGTGAGAGGTGAGAAGTGAGGAGTGAGAGGTGAGGAGTGAGGAGAAAATTCAGAAGATTCCTGATGAATTGAAAAATAAATATCAGAGTACCTGAATAATCGCTTTTATAAAGAGCGATTTATATTATTTAGATTTTGCAGTCTTAATTGATGCTAATAACAAAGAAATTAAAGATTCACAAGCTGGTTTTAATTTATCGAATTGAGTTTTGCTAATATAATCCGAATCAAAGAGTAGATGAAGCCAATAATTTGTTTCGTTTGCCTCTTTCAAAGACAAAGTCAATTTATAAATAAAATCTTGTTTTGACGATGCATACTCTACTTCCCTATAATTCGCACCAATGGCAGTTCCAGATCGCAGGATTTGTTTTGCAAGGATATACTCTTTTTTAATTTCGGTCAATTCTTTAAAAAGTCTTACTACTTCTAGCGCAAACTGATAAGACTTAATATTAAGAGGCCCTATTTTGTCTTCTTTCATAATTAAAAATTAAAAAAGAAAATCAAATCAACCAACCAACTAAATAAATTTTATGTACTACACCTCTCACTCCTCACTTCTCACCTCTCACCTCTCACTCCTCACTCCTCACTTCTCTTACCTTTTCGCCTTCAACCATCCTTCCGGATTTAGCGGGGTGCCTTTTTCATTGTTTACCATGAAAAGAACGGCGCCTTCACCGTCAACGCCATTGCCAGATTTCCCGAGGAGGGAACCGGCTTTTACTTCCTGCCCTACTGAAACATGAATAGAAGAAAGATGACTATAACTTGTAAAATACTTTCCGTGTTTAATAAATACTACTTGTTCTCCACCAATATCACCAGCGTATGAAATGATACCGTCGGCAACACTTTTAATGGAAGAACCCGGAGGCAATGCTATTTCAATACCATCGCTTTTACGAACCAATTTTGTACCTGGAATAGTTTCTGTACCAAAATGGATAGTAACAATTCCCGCGTCTGCAGGCCAGGGCAAACGGCCTTTGTTATTTTCGAATTTAATAGAAGTTTCACGACCCTCCGGTGTAGATTCTAATGCAGTATAAGATCTATCGCCACTATTGGTAGATACAACCCCAGATACTGATTCATTGCTCAATTTAGGTCTGGTATTCGGCGCTGGTGTATTAATATTTTCGGCAGTATTAGAACTTGTGATTGATTTTTCATTTGATTTTGCAGCCGTATTATTGGCGGCAATCGCTGCATTCTTTTTCTTCTCATCGTCCAATGCTTTTGCTTTTGCGGCAGCGGCGCGGCGGTTAGCTTCTTCCGTTTCTCTTCGAATAATCGCTAACATGGCAGACTGCATTTTCTGACGCTGCTTTTCTTTTTCGCGAATCTGGGTGCCAATTTCACGCTCCTTGGTTTTTAATTGAGCCACCACCTGATCCTGTTCTTTTTTATCTTCTTGCAGGTCTTTGAGTTGTTCGCTTTGTTTCACCAAAGTCTTACTCATTTCAATTTTGTTGCTACTTAAACTGGCAATTTTTTCTTTCAGCAGGTCTTCCGATTTATAAATAGTAGAAGCTTGTGTTTCCCGATTCTGGCGATAACTTTTTAAATAAGTGATCCGTTTAATGGCATCATTAAAGTCGCCGGCTGAAAAAAGAAAGTTGAGGTATTCATAACTACTACGGTTCTTGTATGCAAAAACAATACTCTTCGCGTATTTAATTTTTAGGGTATCTAATTCTTTGCCAAGGCGATAAATATCACGTTCGTTATTGAAGATGGTTTCGTCGAGCTGATGCACTTGTTTGTTGATGGTATTCACCAGGTCTTCCCGCTGATTTATTTTTTTCTTAATAATGGCAAGCTGGTTCAGTGAGAGTTTTTTGCTTTTCTGGGTTTGCTGCAGCATATTATTCAGCTCAGCTAATTCTTTACGAAGATCTGTTTCTTTCTTTTGCAAGTCATCACGCGATGGCTGTTGTGCATGGGTATTCATGAAGAACCCAATTAACAAAATCAATAAACTCAAAAACCTTTTCAACATGCGCAATATTTTTATAGAAACCACCCGTTAAGAACGTTACTTCTTTTTGGTTTGTTGTTTCACTTTATAATTCTTAGGAATTGGGAAAGTATAGGCAAGCGGTGCATTAAATTCATAGGTTTTAAATTCTAAGAAAATATCCAGTTTCGATTTTTCAGAAACCGATATTTTCCGATTAGTCGCAAACTGATACCCATTTACTGATACATAATCTGTTAAAGTAATATCGCAGGTGCGGTTTCGCTGATCATCTACATCATCCAACTTACTATGCAATACTTTGAAATCGTTATTATCCAGTGTGATCAAATTCTTAAACAAATTTCCAATCATATACACCAATAATTGCTCGCGGCCCGATTTATAGGAAACGATATTGCTATCCAGGAAAATAGGATTGCCAATCAGTATATCCTGAAGTGTAAAAAAATCAAAAGGTATATTGATAGATTCTTTTAAGTAACTGATCGATTGAAACTGGATAGATTTTTCTCCTTTTGTAGTAATCAGGGTGATGCTGTCTCTATTTACAAAGATATTTTTAACCACACCATAAGGAGAAACCGCAATTTTAATATAGATGCTGCTATCTTTTTTCATACTCACATAGGCAGTCATTTTCTGACTAGTCTCCACTCCTTCATAGTCTACATTGATCTTGGCATTGAAGCTGGAATATTCAATTTTATGTTTCATGAGTTTGCTCATGATGTCTTTTACCAATGCAGCAGAATCTATCTTGGGTGTTTCAGCAATCACCACAGTTGATGCGGTATCTTTTTTGAAAATATCATTTTCAATATTTTGAACTTTGCGCGTAGAACGGCAACCCATGGCAGCCATACTTAACACTAAGATCCCAGCTAATAATTTATGCACCTGCCTATTCATTTCTTTATTTTTTTCCGGTACTTCCAAATCCACCAGCACCACGTTCGGTTTCATTAATACTATCCACTAAGTTCCAGCCTGCTTTTGCCACAGTAGCAAAAACCAATTGTGCGATCCGATCGCCAGAATGAATTTCCTGATTTTCTCCCGAAAGGTTCACTAAAATCACTTTTAGTTCTCCTCTATAATCTGCGTCTACAGTTCCCGGAGAATTCAGGCAAGTGATGCCTTGCTTGATTGCCAAACCGCTTCTAGGCCGCACTTGAATTTCATACCCTTCCGTTAGTTCTACAAATAGTCCTGTGGGTACCAATGCACGCTGCATCGGAGCCAAAACAATGGTCTCCACTATAAATGCCCGGATATCCATTCCAGAAGAACCTGCAGTGGCATATTCTGGCAAAGAGTTATTAGAATTGTTTATAATATTAAAAACAGGATTACCCATGGTAGCAAATGTAGGAAAGAATAAAGAGTAAAGTGGAAAAGGGAAAAGTGAAAGTTCTATATAGATATTGTAACAGTTACTTACCAATCAAGAACTACCTGAATATTTCGTTTTAATGTTTGAATCTGTATTGTGTTAAGCTGACCAATTTTTTGAAGTAATCTTTTATTATCAATTGCCCTGATTTGATCCACTAAAATATCTGAAGATTTGTCTAATTGGTTTTTTTTGAGGTGAACCCTTAATAATTCAATTTCAGGTTGAACATTCGTTGTAATAGGACATACAATGGTTGATAAATGACTATCATTCAATAAATCAGTTTGCATAATAACAACAGGTCTTGTTTTTCCTGGCTCAGTTCCTCTGGAAGGATTTAAATCAGCTAACCATATATCAAACTGTTTAATTTTCATCTATCATTTTTTCAAATTCATCAAGGATCTGCCTAGAATCCTTTGCTACTAATTTAGACTCTTTTGCAAGTTTTTTCTTCAGCAATTGCCGTTTATTAAAAAGATTATATAGGTCAACCGCATCATTGATGTATCTATTTCTAGCTAATTTAAGTTCACCCGTAATTTCCTCAGTATCGTTAAATACTTTATCATCTAGTTTTAATGACAATGACTTCATCTTTCAGTTTTTACAAAAGTATATACAATTTGTATATACTACAATTAAAAATATTCCAAAAATGATTACTGATGTATGCTATTTTTTCTCCATCCAAAACGAAGATGGTTCCGAATCTGTTTTGAGATGTACCAGGGTTTTCTGCGCAGACACAAAATCCGTTTTCACCAAATGATTCAAAGTAAACAAGATCTGAAAGCCTTCATTATTGTAAAGGAAAGCTTCCAACAAAAATTGTTCATTCCAGAAGCGCATTTTTTTTGTTAGCCATTCTTGCGGATAATGGCGTGGTGTGAAGATGTCGTGAATATGTATCAATACCCCTTTTTGAAGAATGGGCAAAATCTGCAAATAAATAAAAAGCAGATCGTTACCCGGACGTATGATATGAGAACTGTCGATGAAGAGAATATCGTTTGTTCCTAAAGTTTTAAAAAGATCGATAGAAATTGTCTCCACTTGTTTTCTAATTACCGTGAGCCCTTGTAAAGTATCCAGAAAAGGCATTTCAAAAGGTTCAATACAAGTGAGTTCACAGTCTACACCCTCTTCCTTATTTTTCTCTAATGCCAACATACAGAGTTGTGTGCTATAGCCAGAGCCAATTTCAATAATGCGTGTAGGTTTCTTTTTTCTGATTAACAAATAATAGAGCTCCGAATCTCCTGCGCCGAAATTTCGATTGTGTACGTAGAATCCATTTACAGCTTCATCTTCACAAGCCATTAAACTGCTTAACTCACCTTTATTCTGTAAAGTTCCCAGATTTAAAACTTGTGAAGCTATATCAATCTTCAAAGGAATCTCACGAACAGCAGTTGCATCAAACGCATCATCATACAAAAATCTTGGTTCGTAATAATGATCATGAATAGGAAAAACCCCCATCCATTTAAGTAAGCGAGATTGTAATGGAAAATTTTCAACCCCATATTTACGGGATAATTTTGCAATCGGCAATAACAAAAAGAAAAAAACACTGCCTGCTACATCAAAAATAAAATATCCTATTTTTTTTAATTGAGTTAGCATTGATGGTGGTATTATTTAGTTCTGTTCATCCATGAAGTATAGATCTCTTCAAAAGTTGTCTGCAAATTTTTTGTGATACCCCATTGAGGATAATCGCATTTCATTTTCCTTAAGTCGCTATAATAACAAATATGATCTCCAATTCTATTAATATCCGAATAACTATGCTTCATCGGTATTTGAGAAATAGATTCAATTAATGAAAATGCCTCTAAAATAGAACAGGTATTTTCTTTGCCACCTCCAATATTATATACCGCACCCGCAGAAGGGCTTTCAATAAAGGCATAAATAAAGCTTGCTACATCAGAGGCATGAATATTATCCCGCACTTGCTTGCCTTTATAACCATGAATCTCATATTCTTTTTGCTCCAGGTTACATTTTATTAAATAACTCAAAAATCCGTGTAACTCAACCCCACTATGGTTCGGGCCTGTTAAACATCCTCCCCTTAAACAAACGGTGGGCATATCAAAATAACGTCCATACTCCTGTACTACCATATCAGCTGCAACTTTGGATGCACCAAATAGTGAATGCTTACTTTGATCAATCGAAAAATTTTCTGAAATGCCATTTTCAAAATGGGCATCATCATAATCCCACCTGGTTGCTAATTCTTTTAAACGAATACCATTGGGCCTATCGCCATACACTTTATTGGTAGACATATGCACAAATGGAATCTGTGTAGAATACCTTCTGGTGGCTTCCAATAAATTAAAAGTGCCCACTGCATTGGTATCGAAATCATCGAAGGGTATTAATGCAGCTTTATCGTGTGAAGGCTGTGCAGCAGCGTGAACAATAGCATCTGGCTTAATAGAAGACACGGTAGATAAAATCAATTCCCTGTTTCTAATATCCACTTCATGGTGCGTAAAATGTGTGAGTTCTTTTTCAAGTCTATGCTGACTCCATCTCGTATCTCCACTGGCACCAAAAAAAACTGCTCTTTGGTTATTATCAATTCCATGAATCTCCCATCCTTTTTTGCTAAAATATGTGCAAACCTCAGAGCCAATTAATCCTGATGATCCGGTAACTAATAATTTTTTC
This sequence comes from Bacteroidota bacterium, assembly GCA_025363385.1. Lineage (GTDB taxonomy): Bacteria > Bacteroidota > Bacteroidia > Chitinophagales > Chitinophagaceae > Sediminibacterium. The sequence continues at coordinate 11,680 of JANYEA010000126.1, forward strand.
AAAACGTATTCTATTAAATTCTTTTAAAAATAGCGGCCCTGATTTATCGATATTGCTTAAAGAACAACGCTCTTATCAAGAGGAACATAAATTGACTATTCGTAAACAAATAGCGTTTCCATAATCTTCCGGGTTCTTTATATAACCTATATAGCCATTCCAAACCATTATTCTGCATCCAACTGGGTGCCTGATCCAGGGTTCCCGCCAAAAAATCAAAAGCTGCACCCACTGCCATCATTGGAACTGAAATGCTCAACAAATGATTAGCTACCCATTTTTCTTGCCTCGGACAACCCCGACCTACTAAAACCAACTGTGGTTTCAGGTGATTGATCAAATGAATATCTGCCAAATCTTCTTCAATAGTAGCATCTCTAAATCGATCTGCCTGCATCCCCACAATCTGTATGTTCGGATATTTGGCTTGAATATTTTTCGCTAACAGGGATAGGGTTGCTTGTTTACTACCAAACAAAAAGATCGATAAGCCAAAATTGTTACCAGCTTCTAATACTCTAATGGTTAATTCTGGTCCATATACCCGATCCTTTAACCCGCATTGATGAAACCAATTCATCGCCCACCTGATAGGCTGCCCATCAGGCACAACCAAATCTAATTGGTTCACTTGTGCTTTAAAATCGGGTTGATTATATGCTTCCATTAAGCCATGAACTGCTAAAGCAGACACACTGCATCTTTCCCTCCGAATAGCTCGTTCAATGATCAATCGAGCAGCACTGGTATAGTCAACAACGGCATATTGAATCCCAAAAACCGAAACTTTTCTAATATTTATATCCATAATTGACCTTGAATCGTGATCTATTTTTTAGATCTTTCTCAATTCTATAATTGCCTTTTCTAATAAACGGTGAAATTAGTTTTTTTAGTTTAGAAAAAGGGCATCATAATGGGTGCACAACTTAGATCCACACTATATGCAACTATTTTTATATATTTTACTTATTCAGATTCACAATGCGGATATTTATTTAACTTCGTCAGCCAACTTAATTACTATTTTCGGTATCCATATCTAATATGAATAAGAAGTTGCCTACGTATACCATTACCCGATATCTGGCAGACGCTCTGGCAATTGCATTGGCATACCTATTTAATCTGCTTATTTTCTTTGGAAACATTAAGTCTGGATTCAATTTTCTGTTCCTGTTTCTTTCGATTGCCTTCTGGTACCTGCTTTCTCAATTTTCGAAATTATATTCCGATAGAAGATCGAACAAGTTCTCAGAAGAAATCATCTTTATCAGCTACAATATTTTGCTCTTATCCATTCTCTTGAGTTCAGCGATGTATTTCTTTGAACTGAAACCGAATTATACCACCCGTTTTTTTAGCGAATACCTGATCTACATTTTCGTTTTTGTGGCATCCATTAAATATTTTTTACGAAAAAGTATTCATGCGGCGCTGTATCAAGGTCGCTTGTTTGATAAGATCTTATTAGTAGGATCCACACCCTCGGCTATTAACTATTACGAAACCGTGAGTAAATATTATTACTATGGTTACGAATGTGTAGGATTGATTGATGAAAAACCTTCTAAGATCAATGGCTGTACTTACTATGGAAAAATAGACGCACTAGCCAATATTTTAAAAACACAACCCATCGATGAAGTGGTGATCGCTCTCCCCAATAGCGATCATAAAGATATCCAACGCTGCATGGAGATCTGTGATTATCACCGAACCAAAGTGCGTATCCTTCCCGATTTGCAGCAATATGCTTCCAGTGCAATTACAGTAAATAATATTGGGATCATGCCAACCATTAGTGTGATCGACTTGCCTCTTGACCAATGGCAGAATAAATTATTGAAACGTGTGTTTGATATCCTGTTTTCACTTCTCGTATTCTTTACAGTAGGTGTTGTTTTATTTCCGCTCATCGCTTTATTCATTAAACTCAGTTCCAGAGGACCCGTATTTTTTAAACAAGAAAGATGGGGACTGAATAACGAAAAAATCACTTGCTTTAAATTTCGAACCATGGTTCAGGAAAGTAGCGATGTGGATGAAAATGGCAAGTATCAACAGGCTAAAAAGAATGACCCTAGAATTACCTGGATTGGTTCTTTTTTAAGACAAACCAATCTCGACGAATTACCACAGTTTTTAAATGTACTGCTTGGAAATATGTCGGTAGTTGGCCCTAGACCGCACCCTACACCACTCAATATCGAATCGATGCATACCATCGATAATTATATGTTACGCCACATTGTATTACCAGGCATAAGTGGATGGGCACAGGTAAATGGTTGCAGAGGTGAAACCAAAACCTCAGAAGACATGCAGAAGCGCGTAAACTTCGATCTCTATTATATTCATCGCTGGACTTTTTGGCTCGATTGTCAGATTATCTTACAAACCATCATCAACATTTTAAGAGGAGATCAAAATGCGTATTAAATTCCTTTGGATTCTTTTACTGTGTAGTTCCTTATCGGCGCAAACAGTTTGGGAAAATCAAAATAGTGAAGTGTATACTTATCTGTATCGATTATCTCAAAAAGGATTGATCGATTTTCAGGATATCATTCGTCCTGTAAGCAGAACACAAATTGCCCAACAATTAAATTTACTGGACACAAAAAAAGACCAACTTTCAAGACTAGAAAAAAGTGAATTGCGTTTTTATTTGCAAGAATTCAAAACCATCGAAGGAACCGATTCCGATAAAATTCACTTGGTAAAAAAAGATGAAAATCAACGCCTTAGAGGCTTGTTTATTCGTACCAAAGATTTTCAACTAAATGCAGACCCCATAGGTGGTTTGATGCGGGTATCCGGAACAGGAAAGGGATTTACACAAATGAGTAATGGGATTGAGTTCTGGGGACAAGCAAAAAGATTTGCCTTTCAATTTTATTATCGCGACTATACAGAAACCGGAAAAGGAATAGATAGTTTTAGAAATGAAAGCCCCGAACCTGGCATCATTAAATTATTCGACCCGAGTTTATCCCACCAAAATTTTAGTGAAGTCAGGGCAAGTATTAGTTATAGTTGGAAGAATGGATCGATCAGTCTGGGAAAAGATAATTTGTTATGGGGTTATGGAGAAAATGGAAGAATGGTATTGTCTAACAAAGCACCTACTTATCCCTATATCCGTTTCGATTACCAACCCTTTCAATGGTTGCAATTCAATTACACACATGCATGGCTCAATAGCAATATCATTGATAGTAATGCAAGCTATAACACAGGTAATGGCGGTGTAAGCGGCGATATTCGAATTCAATACATTCCTAAATATATGGCAACACATACCCTGATATTTAAACCTACTAAGGGATTGAATATTGCGTTGGGGGAATCGATTGTGTATAGCGATAAAATGGATATTGGATTTTTCATACCCGTAAATTTCTTTAAGATCTACGACAATAATCGCAGCAACTATAATATCAACTCGGGTTCAAACGGACAACTTTTTTTACAAGTAAGTTCCAGAAATCATATCAAGAACACCCATCTTTACGGAAGCCTTTTTGTGGATGAATTAAAGGTTTCTGAAATGTTCAATGCAGCTAAAAGTAGAAACCAGCTTGGCTATTCCATTGGCGCATCTGTGACCGATTTATTGCTACCGTATTTAACCCTAGGTGCAGAATATACGCGTGTAAACCCTTTTGTGTATAGCAACTTATTACCTGCACAAAATTATACGCAATACAATTCGCCATTAGGAGATTGGATGGGAAATAATTTCGATCGGCAAATCTTTTTTGTAAAGTACACACCGATCCCGAAATTAAAAACCTATCTCCGATTTCAATCCATTCGCAAGGGTGGCCCGGGCACCATTGCACAGCAATACCTAGCCCAACCACAACCGCCGTTTCTTTTCGATTACCAAAAGAAAAGAACAGACTTATTTGTGCAAGCGAGCTACGAATTAATTAATAATTTCTATCTAACAGGGAGTTACCAAAATCTGAATCAGACATTGGCAAGTGGGGAGAAGCAAAAGAATACTACTACGCAGATTGGGATTACGTATGGGCTGAAATAAGTGAGGAGTGAGAAGTGAGAAGTGAGAAGTGAGAAGTGAGGAGTGAGAAGTGAGGAGTGAGGAGTGAGGAGTG
>JANYEA010000145.1 GCA_025363385.1 Bacteroidota bacterium
TTCATGATCCCTATTCTACAAACAGCGGCAGCCGTTGTTTTTCCAGTAAGCCCTTCCGGCCAATTTCGGTTAATATACCCTTTGCCAGTTGCTTTATTATAGGGATTTGTTTGCGGATAATTTTCATTATGATACAATGCATACAGTGTTTTTCCTGAAGGGTCTTTTTTATCTTGGTAGATAGTTTCAAACCAAACAGCTCCATGTAACCCTAATTCAGTGGGAGAAACATTTTTGGGCATATTAGGGGTCGTGAATTCTTTAAACGTTCTATTAAATACATCTCCCACATTTTTACCATCTGCATATTTTAATTCATTGGAGTAACCCCATAAAGGATCTTCACCATATTTACCTGGGAAAATTCTAAATGTATCGCCAATCCATGCCTCTGCCATATTACAATCAACAAAGGATTTAAAAAAGATTGGGTTTGATTTTTGTAATTCAAAAAAAGATACACCATGATTTTTTTTATTATCACACATTGTAAAAAAAATGGCAAATATGAAAAGAAATTTGAAATTTTTAAGCATAGCACCTTTTTAGACTACTAATTTAATAAATCTGAAATGATAATTTCTTACAATGTTTCAATTTTATATCAATTAGATAAATTGTCCTACTTGTTACAAGATGTATTGACCCAAAATTTAAATCACCCTAGTTTTTTCTATTATCTTGCATTCTATGAAACAAATATTCTTAACACTTTTTGCATCATTCTTTTTTTTGCTGGCTTTTTCACAAAAAACTAAAAAAATAGTATCTCAATTTGATAAAACAAAAAAAGTATATGAATTAGAAACTGCCTGTGGTGCTTGTAAGTTTAAAATGCAAGGAAAAACCTGTAAGCTTGCTGTTAAGTTTACCAACAAAGAATATTATGTGGAGGGAACGGGGATAGATGATCATGGAGATGCCCATGATAAAAACGGATTTTGCAATGCAATTAGAAAAGCAAAAGTTCAGGGTGAAATTGCAGGAGACAAATTCATAGTTACTTATTTTGAATTAATTAAATAATCGTTGTTGCAAAATAAAATACCTCCCTCCAGATGTAAGGAGGAAGGTATCATTAACGATTGCAGGACGATTGCCCTATTCAAACTTCAAACCCAAACGCTATTGTGAAATCTGCATAGCATCCTGTGTTCCAGAACTCTTAAAATTTTGACGCTTTAAAAGAGATACATCTAACTTACCAAAACGATAAGAGAAATTCAAGGAAACCATTTGAGGATTATTTAATCTGTAATATTCTTGGTAAAAGAACGGACTGGTAGAAATTTGCATGCTTGATCTGGTTCTGAAAATATCACTGACACTAAGAGATACAGATGCAGCATCATTTTTCATAAAGGTTTTTCTGATAGCAAGATCAACTCCCCAGTTTGGTTTGATATAACCCTGAGACGAGCTTTGCGCCTGCATTCCCGGAGGCCCCATCATACCACCACCCTGACTTACAGGTAAATTGGTTTTACTCTGATAAACACCCGACAATTGTAAACTCAATTTAGAGGTCACTTTAAAAGTGTTGTTCAACTTGCCAAACCAACTTACCATTGCATCTTGTTGTGTGGCACCTGGCACATTTGATACATTGATTTGTGATTTATAAATATTGATGTTAGTAGTTACATCCCACCACTTTGTTAATTTATTAACTGAAGTTATTTCTGCTCCATAATTATAACTAGAAGATGCATTGATAAATGAATTGATCAGATACAATTTTCCAGATGGACTATATGATGAATCCAGGAATCTTGTGATCAAATTATTTGTATGTTTATAATAAAGTGATATCAATAAACTATTACCTGCTTTGAAATTTTTATTATAAGAAAATTCAAATGAATTAGTAAACTCAGGTACTAGATTAGGATTTCCTCTTGTAATATTCGACAAATCAGTTGAGTCAGTGAAAGGAATAATTTGAAAGAAATTAGGTCTATTAATTCTTCTAGAAAAATTCAATTGTAATTCCTGGTTCTTTTTTAATTTCTGACTCAAGAACACAGATGGGAACAAACTAATCGGGTAATTATTGCTAAACTTTTCACCCGTATTACTCATGATACCATTATAATTACTTGCTTCAGCACGTAACCCTATTTGATAACCGAAATCTTTAATGGAGCTTGTAATTGTTGAATATGCAGCATACACATCATCTGTATTGGAATAGTTATTAGTAGCTGCACTATTCTTGATCCAATCGCCGGTAGATGATTTTAAATAGGTTTCATTATTGTTACTCAATTTTCTAAGTTGCATTCTTAATCCAGCTTCTAACTTAGTTTTCTTGGTAATTGGATTCACAAAATCAGTCTGCAATGTGGTAAACTGGTTGGTACCATCTGCTATTTGCTTTTGATAAATGGTACCCGTTAAAAGATCTTTATTAGTATAGTAGCTGGTATTGTACTGCGACAAACTATTGTTTTTACCAGAGAAAATATTACCATCAAAAGTTAATTGCTTTCCTTCCTTTGCAAAATTGTGTACTACACCAAACTGAACACCATAGGCATTAAAATTTCTTTCACCTGTGGTACTTCTTTCATTATAGTTCAACACATTTCCTATTTTATCCAAACTATCACTCTTGATCATTGAATTTGGTTTAAATGATCCATGAACCCTGATTCCTGAAAGTGATATGGTTGTTCGATTAGTGATGTAATAATCTAATCCAACCTTTCCAAATATAAAAGCACCATTAGTGTTATCATTGTTTTTCTGATAAACATGCGAAGTATCATTTCCAAAAGTTGTTCTGGAAGTTGTTCCCTCTGCTTTATTTTTCATGACATTCATCATTAATGCAGAAGAGAAATTGAATTTGCCCTGACGCACATTAAAGTTTCCACCGGTATTAAAACCTCCCCTACTATTTACACCTGCCATAATGTTTCCATTATATCCAGATTTTCTATTTTTCTTTAATACTATATTTAAGATGCCCGCATTACCACCACTTGCATCATATTTTGCACTTGGATTGGTAATAACTTCTACCGATTGAATAGCATCCGCAGGAATTTGGTCTAAAGAGAGTGTGGTTGGTCTACCATCTATATATAATTGTGGTGTGGCATTTCTTAATTTCACATTGCCATCTATATCTACTTGTACAGATGGTACATTTCGCATAGCATCTAATGCGGTACCTCCAGCACTAACAATATCTTTGGTAACATTATATGTTTTCTTATCAATATCCATTTTCAATAATGGAGCAGATGATACTACAGTTACACCTTGTAAGGTTACTGCATCTTCTGTGAGTTTGATATTACCCAAATCTTTGTCAACCGCATTCAACATACCACTCATCGCTGCCATCGGATTTGCATTACTACCTGCTGAGGACGCTTTTGGCATAGCACCTATATTCATTTGAAAACTTACCGCTTTTTCAATTGGTTTATACCCAACTGCAGAAATTTTTAATTTCAATGAACCCATGATTGGCAGTTCTTCAAAACTAAATTCTCCATTTGCGCCAGCATTCATGGATTTAAACAAAACTTCTTTCATTTTCTTACTCACAGAATCAAATTTCTTGTGCAATACCACTACAGATGCTTCTGGGATTGCTTTACCTGTACTATCTACTAATTTTCCGTACACATGCCCTATATTCATAGCACCCGGGTTTTTGGCAGCACCTGCCATTGCACCGGGAAACTGTGCATAGGATATATTAACAACCAATATCATTGTTAGTAAGTAATAAAAAAATTTCATGGGAATTGCTTTATGTAAATATTATATCATAAAACTATTCGCTTTGTTGGAGGAAAATTTGCCAAATGCGACGAGTGGGCAAATTGATGAGACGTAAGGCAAAAAATTAAGAAGCTTTAACAACCACCTGCATCAAATTGTCTTTGTAATTCTCGCTAATAGGTAGTTCGAAATTTCCAATAAAAACAGTATTTTTTTTGATCATACTGATAGCTGCAATGGAAATAATATAAGATTTATGAATCCGCATGAACTTTTTCGCAGGCAATAGTATCTCCATCGATTTCATGGGCATTCTGGTAATGATGGCTTTGGAACTATTGCTTACATGAATTTTAATATAGTCTTTCAGACCTTCCATATAAGTAATATCAGAAAAAAGAATTTTCACTAAACTATAGTCCACATTAACAAAGAAGTAATCAAGCTCGGGTTCTGTTACTGGTTGATTATGTTTTGCTTTTAATTGAAATAAATCCCATGCTTTATTACATGCTTTTACAAACCTTTCAAAAGAACTGGGCTTCACCAGATAATCAACTACATTTAACCCAAAAGCTTCTAAAGCATGCTTCTCATATGCAGTAACCAGAATAATCATTGGTGACTGGGTCATGCTTTTAATGAATTGCAATCCAGTAATACTAGGCATTTGAATATCTAAGAATATTAAATCGATCGATTGGTCTTGTACAAATTTCATAGCTTCAATAGCACTATTGCAAGACCCAATTAATTGTAAGAATGGCAACTTGCTTATATTATCCTCCAATAACTCTAAAGCAAGAGGCTCATCATCAACTGCTAAACAACGGATTTTCATTTGTGAAAATTTAATTGTAAAGAAACAGTGAATGAATTATTGACATCCTCTATTTTCAGCTGGTGGGTTGACCGATATAATAGTTGGAGCCGCCTTTTCACATTTGCCAAGCCAATACCAGATGTTTTGTCTTTAATCTCTTCTATCTGATTATTATAATTATTGCTCACAACAAAAAACAAATGGTTGTCAATTGCTCTCAATTTAATTTCAATAATGGCATCTTCCAAACCCGATACACCATGTTTAAATGCATTTTCAACAAATGGTATTAATAACATGGGTTCAATTTCATAATCAGCATCGATCTCTGAAAAGTTCAGTTTAACAGATACTTTATTGCCAAATCGTTGCAGTTGCAAATCAATATAACTTTGTAAATACTCTACTTCTCTTTCTAATGAAACCAAGTCTTCATCAGCCTCATATAACATATAACGCATTAATGATGAAAGCTTAATGAGTGAGGGTTCCAGTTGATCCGATTGCTTTCTAGCCAATGCCACCATATTATTCAACACATTAAACATAAAATGCGGGCTGACCTGAGAGCGCAAAAACGAAAGTTCTGTTTTCAAATTTTCATTCTCTTTTTCCTTTAATAATTTATCAGCCTCAATTCGATCTTTAATCATTTGATAGGCAGTACTGGTAGCTTGGATAAATAAGAATACAAAAAAAGAATACACCAAATGCATACGCCAATTAAAGTACTGTGAGACATTAAACACAAAGAAGATGAACCAGGTTTGAAAAATCAAC
>JANYEA010000133.1 GCA_025363385.1 Bacteroidota bacterium
AAAATATAACGAAGCAATAGAGTAACCAAATTTTAAATAGTTTAATTTGAATAGATGTTAAAAATGTTATCGCAATCTTAAAATCATTAATTCATAAATCTTACTATCAACTCATACATTTGCCCACTTAAAAAATTATTATGAATAAAGGACCAGTTTCAAATTTTATACAACACCATTATCGCCATTTTAATGCAGCAGCTTTGGTGGATGCGGCTAAAGGATATGAAACCCATTTGTTAGAAGGTGGTAAAATGTTAGTGAGTTTGGCAGGTGCTATGAGTACTGCCGAACTTGGAATTAGTTTGGCTGAAATGATTCGCCAAGACAAGATTGCCATCATTAGCTGTACTGGTGCTAATTTAGAAGAAGATGTGATGAACCTAGTGGCCCATAGTCATTATAAGCGTGTACCCAATTATCGCGACCTAACTCCACAAGACGAGTGGGATTTGTTAGAGAACCATTATAATCGAGTTACGGATACCTGTATTCCCGAGGAAGAAGCATTCCGCAGATTGCAAAAGCATTTGGTAAAACAGTGGAAAGACGCTGAAGCAAGTGGCGAACGTTATTTTCCACATGAGTTTTTGTACAAAACCGTATTGTCGGGCGAACTGGAGCAATACTATGAGATTGATCCTAAGAATAGCTGGATTATTGCAGCAGCGGAGAAAAATTTACCGATTGTTGTGCCAGGTTGGGAAGACAGTACCACTGGAAATATTTTTGCCAGCTATGTAATCAAGAACGAATTAAATGCAAGCACCGTGAAAAGCGGTATCGAATATATGGTTTGGTTAACCGAATGGTACCGTGCCAATAGTGGTGGTAAGGGCATTGGTTTCTTTCAAGTTGGCGGGGGGATTGCAGGTGATTTTCCGATCTGTGTAGTTCCGATGATGTACCAAGATCTTGAATGGCATGACGTGCCTTTCTGGAGTTACTTCTGCCAGGTTAGCGATTCAACCACTTCCTATGGATCTTATTCCGGTGCTGTACCTAACGAAAAAATCACCTGGGGCAAACTAGATATTCATACGCCTAAATATATTGTTGAGAGTGATGCAACCATTGTTGTTCCCTTGATCTTCGCGTATTTGTTGGGTTGGTAAAATTAAATGGAAAAATAAAAGAGTAAAAAGCAAAACGATTTTGCAATTGTATAAAAAAAGTGCTGTTCACATGAACAGCACTTTTTTTAGGTTAGGAGATGAATAATCTGAATTCATCAAACACGCCAGCTGTATGCCGAGTCCGGCATCAGCATCCCCTCCATCGCATGCGATAGAGGGGAAACCTATTTTTTATAACCTATTTTTCTTCTCCCTTTTTACTCTTTACTCTTAACTCTTTCATTTTTTTTACCTACTCGGCATATTCAAAATCATATCTCTTTTCAACATATTGTCTCTATTAGCGATATCCCATGCAGTGTAGAAGATCATTAATACACGCTTTTGCATGAGGTCGAAGTTGATTTTTTCTATGGTATCGGTTGGCTTGTGATAATCTGCTTGTAGCATGCCATCGTAGAAAAATAAAATAGGGACACCTTTTTTCGCAAAATTATAATGATCGCTTCTGTAATAAATATTGTTCTTATCAGCGGGATCATCATATTTATAATCTAATACCAGTTTACTTGATTGTGCATTCGCTGCTTCATTGATGCCTTGCAATTCTGAACTCAATTTATCGTGGCCAATTACATACACTGTGTTGGCAGAATCTGCTGTCATGCGCTCTGTATCTATTCTTCCCACCATATCAGTATTTAAATCGGCTGTGGTTTTGTCCATTGGATAAATCGGATGTTCTGAATAATAATCAGAACCCCATAAACCTTTTTCTTCTCCACTCACTGTCATGAACACAATATTTCTACGAGGACCTTTTCCTTTTTTTGCGGCTGCTGAAAATGCTTCTGCCATTTGCATTACACCTACTGTGCCAGACCCATCATCATCTGCTCCATAATAAATAATATCCCCTCTTTTTCCCAGATGATCATAATGGCCCGTTAACATCAGGTATTCTTCTTTTTTATCTGTACCGGGAAGAATGGCAATGACATTACTACTTTCTAAGTTCTCTGTTGTTTTGGTAGCGAGTATTTTAATTTCAGAGATGTACTCTTTTTTCTTCAACTGTTTCATTTGATCGATACTCAAAATTTCTGACCTGCCCGTTAAGGCTGTTGCAATTTCAGTTGAAATATTACCGGTTACAAACCCTGTGATGGCATTGCGTTTCAGGTACATATTACCTTTTACTGCAGAGGCTGTTTTTAATGGAAAATTGGCACTCACATAAAATAAACCAGCTGCGCCTTTTGCCATTGCGAACTTCATTTTAGAATAGGTAGAACCAGGGTTTGCAATCATCGCTCGCATACCACCCTGAGTGGGTAATGACATGCCTTCTGGAACTCCTTCCAGCACGATCACCAATTTTCCTTTCACATCTAAGTTGGCATAGTCGTTCCATTGATGTGTAGAATCAATAATACCATAACCTGCAAAAACTACTTTGTCGAAACTAAACTCGCCTGTAGAAATCACTTGTAAATTAAAATTGAAGTCCTGGTCCCAATTAAATGAACGACCATTAACAGAAAACTTTTTCTCTGTTAATGCATCTTGAAAAACTGGATAAAGTTGTTGATAGCTATCTCCATTTCCAGGCTTTAGTCCCATTCTTTTAAATTCAGATTCAATATAGGCTGCTGCTCTTTTCTGACCAGGAGATGCGGTTTCTCTTCCTTCCATTTCTGCAGAAGCAATGATCGTTAGTTTTTGTTTTAAATTTTCTTGGTTAATGATCGCACCAAATTTAGCCACATCCGTTTGTGCTTGAACAAAAGCCATCGTTCCAAACAAGGGCAGACAAAACAGCATTATTTTTTTTATCATCATATATTTTTTTTATTAAGAGCAGGAAATTTTATTTACTCGGGTTGCGTGTCGGCCTCCTTCAAAAGCAGTATTCATAAAGGTTTCTACCATTTGCTGTGCCACAAAATAGGAAACGAAACGAGCAGGTATACAAATAACGTTGGCATTATTATGCAGCCTTACAAGCACCGCAACATCATTCTGCCAGCAAAGACCCGCGCGTATGGAAGCGTGTTTATTTGCAGTCATGGCTACACCATTTGCCGATCCACATAATAGAATTCCAAAAGCCGCTTCGCCTTTTTCTACAGAAGTAGATACTGCATGAGCATAGTCTGGATAATCAACAGAATCTGCGTTGTAGGTTCCCCAATCTTTTACTTGAAATCCTTTTTCAGTTAACCACTTTACCAGTTCTGCTTTGTATTCTATACCTGCATGGTCGCTACCAATAGCAATAGGCTTAGAATTATCAAATGCGTATGACATGGTTCAAATTTTAAGTTATGAAGATAAAATTTTGTAAGGTTCTGGTTTCCAAAAAAGGTTGAATGGTTAACAAGCATTTATGAATGCCTATTCATTAACTCCACTCTTCATTTTCTTTCTCTTTCTCTTGTTTATAAACCCTAGCAGAGACAAGGATACTCAATTCGTACAACAAGAATAGGGGAATGAATACAATGGTCTGGCTCATCCAATCTGGACTAGGCGTAATAAACGCAGCAACGATCAAGATTACAACAATGGCATATTTGCGTGTAGTTCGCAAAAACTTTGGAGTGATTAATCCGATTTTTGTCAAGATAAAGGCAAGAACAGGAAGTTCAAATGCTAATCCGCAACCCAGTATAATATTTGTTAAGTTATCTAAATAGTCTGCAAGTGTTGGTCGGGTTACTAATAAACCCTTATGTCCCAATTGAAAGCCACCTAAGAAATTAAAAGTAAATGGTCCTAATAAAAAGAAACCAAAAGCAGCGCCACAAAAGAAAAAGAAAGAAACCCAGAAAATGATGAAACGGGTATTCTTCGTTTCCACATCTTTTAAAGCAGGTTTTACAAAACGCCAGAACTCCCAGAATATATAAGGGAAGGCGGCAATTACACCACCTACTAAAGCAATTGAAATAGCACCAAGAAATTGTCCGCCAAATGTGGTGGTCTGCATTTCTACTTTTACTGGCGGCATACACATGGCTTCACCCATATGTGCCCAATGACTAAAATCGCATAAAACTTTATAGCTAATAAAGTCGGGGTTGATCGGACCCATTAAAATATAATCAAATACGAAGTCGCGATACACAAAAATAACAGTTGCCATCACCAAAATGGCGAGCACAGATCGAATGATATGAGAACGCAGTTCTTCCAGATGATCAATAAAGGTCATCTCTGCTTTTTCTGAATCCGGGTTTCTACTGAATAAGGCCATTGATTAAAGACTGTTAAGGGCGGCAAAGTTAAGTGTTGAAACTGCTTAAAAATCGAGTAAGCGTTAACTATTTCAAAATTTTCATTTTCACCATTTCTATTCGGGTGTCGCTTACTGCAACTACGTCAAACTTATAATGACCAATAATGATGGTTTCCTTCAATTTAGGGATCGTTTCATGTGCATTGATAATGTATCCACTCAGGGTTTCAGAATCAGCCACAGCAAAATCCATTTTGTATTTTTCATTAAGGTAGTCGAGCTCTAAACGTCCACTAAACATGAACTCATCTTCGGTAAGTTGCTTTTCTTCAAACTCAGCCACATCATATTCATCGTGTATTTCTCCAAAGATCTCTTCTAACACATCTTCCATAGTTACAATTCCTGAAGTACCTCCAAATTCATCTACCACCCAGGCAATGCTTCTGCGTTCTTTGGTGAACTTATTAATAAGGTCGGTGGCACTCATGCTTTCCGGAACTGCCATCATTGGATGCATGATTGATTTCACAGAATCTGGTCTTTGAAAAAGGTCGAGCTGATGCACATAACCCATGATATTGTCGATGTTTTCGTCATATACCACCAATTTGCTCAGTTGCGTACTCACAAAATGCGATTTCAAATCCTCAATAGAACAATTAATATCAACCCCTTCAATCTCAGTTCTTGGAACTAAACACTGACGAATTTTAACTAAAGGAAGACTCAGCGCATTTTCGAACAATTCTGTATTCAGTTCCTGATTATCTTCATCCTGCTCTTTGGTTTGTTGAAAGAAATGTTCCAGGTCTACCTTATTAAAAGCATCATTGCTTTTGTTTAAACGCAAATTGAAAACGTACTGTAAGATCCATTGAGAAATGTTTACGAATAGAGTAGCTATTGGTTCGAATAGGGTATAAAAAAACTGTGCAATTGTTGCGAAAAAACTTAGGAAGCGTTCACTCTTTGCCTTGAAAACTGCTTTTGGGATGAACTCACCAAAAACCAAAACAACGATGGTAGAAATGAGTGTATCTACAATTAATTGTACAATATTATTTTGAAAATTGATGGGACGCCAGGCGATTGATTTCAGAAACTCGTCGAAAAGTAAACCATAAATCACCAGAAAAATATTCAGACCAATTAGGCAAGATCCTATAAATTTTGCCGGATTTTCCATGAAGTTTGCAAGGATAATACCACTCTTTTTGCCTTGCTTTTTCTTGAGTTCAATACTCAAACGATTAGCGCTAACAAATGCAATCTCATAGCCTGCAAAAAAACCAATCATCACGAGTGTGCCAATGATGGATAGGAGGATATAGAGTTCAGACATAATGGAAAAATAGGATAATTAATTTGTACTGCAAAGCTAGGGGAATGCGGGTTAAAAAGGAGCCCCGAAGAATCGGGGTTCTCGGGGCTCGAATAGGCAATTAATATGCTATGAAATGAGAATAATGGGTTTTTAAACCCGAATATTTAAGTATTATTTAAAGTCAACAGTACAGTTTTGACACTTCATGTCTATTTTAGCTCCCTTACCATCACCCACAGAAGCGGTAAAATGGTTGTCTACATTATTTTCAGCATCAGATGAAAAAGTAAAAGCACTATTGCCGTTGGTAGTAACAGCTTTTAAATCGGTAGCTTGGGTACTTTTTTTAGTATTGGTTTTAACCTCGTCTTTTTCGGCCACAGGCTTTTTATCAAAACTTGCATACACTGTACTATATGCCCCCTGATATGCCACACTATAATTCTTTACATTACGCATGGGCAATCTGATATCTGCATATTTATTATTTATTTTAATAGATTCAACTGCATCTCCGATATTTCTAATTTTCACATCAGCATTTGTGCCATCTAATTCCATTGAATTAAGGAGCTTAGTGATTCGTAGGTTACCATAGTTTTTTCTACAGGTAATACTTCCTACTTCTTCCATTTCATATTCGTCATTCGTACTGCGGATCATTAATTTTTTAACAGCACTTGCTTCAACAGTGGCGTATTTAGTATCCAGATCCAGATCGTCTGCGTCTTTAGCTATAAAGCGACCATTGATCAACTCCACTTCGGCTGTTTTTATATTCCCCACATTTACATTCGAATATTTTGATCTTAAAAAAAGTTTGTTCACGTCTCCCATATCTAAACCACCATTGGTAATGTCGACATTAAGTTTATTTAAATTACCATCGATGGTAATTTCTGCATATTTAGAATCAATATCTAAACCGTTTTCTTTAGGGACATAGATCACCACAGATTTCTTTCCCTTACCTTGACCTGCTGCAAGATTATTTGCAAAATCTACATTAGCACCGCCCCATGAAATATTATTTCCATCAATTCTATAAAAATTATTTCCGTTTGCACCCACTTTTATTTTGATGGAATTTGTGGTACTTCGAAAACTAAAATTCATTTTCTCGAACCATTCTGCATCTGAAACTTTATTGGCATCGCCATTGTACATCACGGTGGTAACAATTTTTACTTTTGGTTGATCCCAGACTTTAATCTCCAGGTTGCGACTATTTTCTATATAAATTTCTGCTGATTTTGCAGCTGGTAATTCCATGCTGATTTCCTTAGATTTTAAATCTTTTGGTTCTACTTTTTTAAACTGACTGATAGATAAACTGTTTAAATTATTTTGAGCCATGGCTAATTCGGCATTGAGTTTTGCCTGCTGGCTCAAAGCATCTGCACTCATAGCAGCTAATTGTAATTGTTCGGCTTCCAACTTTTCTTTTTGAACTTTTAGATCTGCTGAATTGCTGGAAGACTCCTGGGCAAAGCTGCTTAGGCTAAGACAAATGCTAATAGTTGCAATGGCTATTTTGCCAGATAGAAAATGAGACATGGTATTGTTTTTAAAGATTTAAAAAGTAAGTTTTTAAGGTATCAATAGCCGGGCGATTTTGTTTGAATCGGCTATTGAGTTTTTGCATTTCAATTTGTAACTGTTTCAACATGTTTAATTTTTGCTGGTAAACATTGATCAATTGATCCAGCAATTCATCTGACATGCCGTTTTTCTTTATATAGGTCTTGATCTGTACTTCATCTTTTTCCATTTGCTGTAATTGATGCTGAAATTCAGAAAAATAATTTGGCGATTCTGCATAGATTGGTGTTGTACTTATTCTGGCCTTTTGCAAATTGATCACCTGAGTAAAACTTGCTTCCATGGCAAACAGTTTAGTTTGATCTTTTGAATGCAACTCATGTGCAGTATGCATAGTTGTAATGGGCGATGCAGCAGGATAGTTTAAAGGCCTATTCAATGGTTTTATTTCTATTGTTGCATTCACCTCATTTGAAATGGAATCTTTTTTCTCTATCAGATTTGGGGTTATTTCTTTATTCGTAGATCTTACAATGGGGTTCACACTTGGGTTTGATTTTTTCATCATCAGTACACCAAGACTAACTAAAAAAATAACGGAAGCAGCCACAGACCAATTGCGCCATCGCATTGATTTTACTGGCGGTTGAACAGATGCACGAATGCCTGCCCATACTTTATCACTAGGCTCTTCCGACTCTAGAATTATTTTTTGTGATTTTAAGTATTTTTTTAACTCATCCATGAATGGCCATTTGTTGGGTAATCTTTTCTTTTAATAGTTGCCTAGCCCGGTGGTATTGACTTTTACTGGTTGACTCACTAATGTATAGCAATGCAGCAATTTCTTTATGTGAATAGTCTTCGAACACATAAAGATTGAAAATCTGTTTGCATCCATCAGGCAATGCTTTGATCTGCTCATAAACCATTTCAATATTTACGGTTTTCCACCATTCAACTTCTTCTTCATCTGAAATTTGAGTACGCACTTCTTCCCAATCCTGCCAAGTCCAATTTTGTTTTATTTGCCTGATACATTCATTTACCACAATCCTTTTTAGCCAACCACCAAATTGGGCCGAATCTTTTAACTGGTGAAGGTTCTTAAAAGCCAGTATAAATGCATCTTGTAAAATATCTTCTGCAGAATGCTGGTTGTTTGTGATTCTTAAACAGACATGAAACATGGCTTTACAGTATTGTTGATACAGTAAAGCTTGCGCAGATGCCTCGCCTTTTACCGCTCTTTGCACCAATACTTGAAGTATGTTGTTATTCGGTTCCAAATCTTGTTCAGTAATAAGAGTAAGTTCTGATTAAAAGGTTGGAAAAAGATAAAAAAAAAGTTAGCAACCAATGGTGCTAACTTTTTTAATAAAATATTGATTTCTTTAAAATTCTGGTAATCTAGGTTTTGTGCCCACTATTTCATCAATTTGCTGCATACGCTCATCTGTTAAAAGAGGTAGCGCTTTTAGCGCATCTAAATTATCGAGCAATTGGGCTTTTTTAGTTGCCCCAAGAATGGCAGTTGTTACGTTTTCGTTTTTGACACACCATGCAATACTTAAGGAAGCAAGGCTTACACCCAATTCTTTAGACAGTAATCCTAGTTTTTTTACTCGGTTAATACGGTCTTCAGCCATCCATCTATCTTTTAACCAATCAAATCCTTCAATGGCAAATCTCGATCCTACTGGTATACCATCATTGTACTTTCCAGTTAAAAGACCTGCTGCTAAAGGGCTCCAGATAGTAGTTCCTAAACCTACATTCTTATAAACCTCCAGATATTCATTCTCTATTTTATTTCTTTCGAACAAATTGTATTGTGGTTGTTCAACTGAAGGGCCGATAATGCGATAGTCTTTTGCTACCCGATGAGCTTCCATAATTTCAACCCCACTCCATTCACTGGTTCCCCAATACAAAATTTTACCTTGTTGTATTAAAGTGTTCATTGTAAGAACCACTTCTTCAATGGGGGTTTTCTTATCTGGGCGATGACAAAAATATAGATCTAAATAATCGGTTTGTAATCTTTGCAATGCTTCGTGGCAGGCCTCTGTTAAGTGCTTTCGACTTAGCCCGCTTTGATTGGGTTTATTTGCTTTTCCCCTCCAGCCAAAGAAAGCTTTAGAGGAAAGTGTATAAGAAGTTCTATCCCATTTTTTTTGTTTTAAAACACGCCCCATCATTTTTTCACTTTCTCCTAATGCATACACTTCTGCATTATCGAAAAAATTGATGCCGTTATCGTAGGCAATGCCCATTAATTCATCGGCAGTTCCATCTTCGATCTGTTTGTGAAATGTTACCCAGCTACCAAAACTGAGTATGCTTAATTCTAAGCCTGTTCGGCCCATCCTTCTATATTCCATGATCTATTTTTTATATTTATTTAATAGAACTGCTGTCAGGTACTATGAAAAAACTACCTGGTTTAACATGTCCGATATGTACGTCTGTTAAATTTTGATCGGAGTTAAATCCAATACCAATCAAGGTTTGGCGTACCGGCTGAGAGTTACTAATATAAACCTCTTTATCAGTTGAAAACCTTTGTGTAGACTGGTCCCAATATAATTCTTTACAGATAAGCGTATCTCCTTTTACATTAAATACGATCACGCTATCTTTTAAAAAAATCTTACTCTCGCGTTCTGTGTAACTTCCATAACGGGCAAATAGCTTGCTTTGAATATGAAGTGAATCATCAAAAAAATCTACCCTCAAAGTTTTTGGATATTCTACTTTTTTGCCATATTCGTCTTGTGACAAAAGCATAGAAGGAGAGATCAGTTTGGCTTTTGTATTTCCATTCTGACTCATGTAACTTTCTACATTTTTAGCCTCATCAACACCAATAATTTTTTTTCCAAGATTCCTAACAACATTGATGTCGTTTTCGCAAGCAGACAACACAAAAAAGCAGCCGATTAGAATGGCTGCTAGATTTGTATAAATATGGTTGTTGCGATTAATCATATTTGCGTTTGATAAACCAAATATCGCTTAAACTTAAGCCAAATGAAAGACGAAAAAATCCCTCAGTAATATTATTTTTAGAATCGCCTCTCTTACCGAATTGTAAAGATGTATTTACAATAGCAAACTGACTATTGTAAGAGTTCCATTTACGAATAGGAATACCGGTTCCCAAAGAAGCACCATACATTTTTAAACCATTTCCGTCTGCGTCAACATAATCTTTACCCATAAAAAATCCAAGGCGGTAATTAACAGCACCCCAATAAGTTCTTCCACTAACTGGATCGGGAGAAAAAGAAGCCCCCACTTTAAACATCCAGCTATCAGATAAATGATCTGTCTGATCATAGAATCGATATTGGCTCCATTGGGTAGCAGTATATTCTGCTCCTAAACTCCAGATATCAAATAAGCCTCTCGGTGCCTGAGTAGTTTTTCTAATGGTAATACCAGCAGCATAAGATGCAGGCATGGTAATAGTTCCTTTTACTTTCGCTTTTGAATAAACCGTATCAATAGTTGCCACTACCCCTAAAGAATTATATGCATAAGTAGTATGGTCTATATCTTGAGTGGCATTCATAGACGAACCCAAATTTCCAGTTACCCCAAAACGCATCATATATTTATCAACCGTTTTGAAGGAAGGATAATTTTTGGTTTTAAGCGTAAACTCATATTGAATACCGGTAGATAAAAAGAAGGAACTGAAATTGGTTAGGGTAGTTGATTTTGATTTATTGTAAGTAACAGTATCGTTCACGAAGCCTACCAGTGTAGAAACTTCTTTTCTTCCAAAATTTACACCTGTATTAAACCCAATACTCAAGCCTTTCCATTTTTTTCCCACCCCAATAAATACCTGATTTAAACCTCCATTTCCTTGGTACAAAGTAGCAATACTATCACCAGCAGCTCTACCCGCTTCAGTGATATTATAATTAATTCTACTTAAAGGTCTAAGCCCGAATGCCAAACCAATATTTCTTGCCTTATTAATGGGAATTCCTAAGGCAAAATAAGAAGGAATTAAATTGTTGGATACAAATTTGCCATCCGGAACATTACTTCTTAAAGTTCTACTATCAATGGTTAATCCAATATCATACGATATCATATAAAGATTGGAGTAAGCAGCTGGATTAGCAAAATTGATGGTTTGTCCATTATTATTGGATGTTCCATCCACATAAGCTGCTCCCAATCCACCCATAGCGCGACTGATAATATGCTGTCCTTGATACCAATCACCCATTCCATATCTGGAAAAAGGAGAATTCTCTTGGGCATGGGCAGTTAGTAGTGGAAAACCGAAAACTAATACCGTAAAAAACCTAAACATTGTTAAACTCACTGATCGCATACAGGCCTTTATAAATTAGGTAAGGGTCGGCAAATATCTTGTTTTTTAAGTGTGGTACAAAAAAAGGCATATCCCCCCCGGTTAATAGCACGTTAAAGTTGTTGAATTTCAAGGCATAAGCGTCAATAATTCCATCAATTTCCTTACTCATACCTAAGATTACACCACTTAATAGGTTGGTTTTGGTATCGTAACCGATTAATGGGAACTGATTTTCGGCCTCCACCAAGGGTAATAATGCCGTGTATTCGTGCATGGAACGGAATCGCATTTGCATCCCCGGGGAAATACTACCCCCTAAAAATTCATGCTGAATGTTCACAAAATTATAAGTGATACAGGTGCCTAACCCAATAACCAGATTATGTTGATGAGGAAATAAGTCAACCGCCGCAGCAACCGCAGCCAATCTATCTGCTCCAATTGTTTCTGGTTTTCCAACCGGGGTTGAAAATGGGATATTACTGGTATGCCCTAGTTTGTGAAATTTTGTATGGGCTTTTAATAAAATTTCCCCTTCAGCATTATGGTTAATCACAGAAGCCAGGATAGATTTAGTGGGTTTGAAATCGTTGATTAACTTCTGAATAGTTTCTGGTTGATCATTCTCCAATACCAATAATTCCTGCATTTCCCTGTCGATAAACAAGGCACATTTTAATCGGGTATTTCCAAAATCAAAGCAGCAGGTCCTTTGCATAAATTGCTTTTTGTTTAAATATTTCCTTTAAAGCAAGCAAGATGCGAAAGTTTTCGGTTCTTTGGAAACTCTAAGGAAACTATTATGATAATTTCAGGGTTTACCATCATAAGAAATGCAGTAATTAACGATTATCCTATTTTGGAAGCCATCCGTTCCATCCTGCCCATGGTTGATGAAATGATTGTGTTAGTGGGAGATTCCTCAGATAATACACTGGCTTTGATTGAATCAATCAATGACGAGAAGATCAAAATACATCACTCTCTTTGGGATATTAATAATAGCAAAGGAGGCAGCATCTTAGCAGTAGAAACCAATAAAGCCCTGAAATATGTAAACCCGCAAAGCGATTGGCTTTTTTACATACAAGGGGATGAAGTAATTCACGAAAAATACCATTCTGGTATCCTGAAAGGCTGCAATGATTTTAAAAACGATCAACGTGTAGAAGGTCTTCTTTTTAGATACCTACACTTTTATGGTACCTATGATTATGTGGGTGATAGTAGAACCTGGTATGCTAATGAAGTAAGAA
The DNA here is from genome assembly GCA_025363385.1 of Bacteroidota bacterium. GTDB lineage: Bacteria > Bacteroidota > Bacteroidia > Chitinophagales > Chitinophagaceae > Sediminibacterium. The sequence goes on from JANYEA010000133.1 coordinate 12,782, forward strand.
TAATCAGAAACGATAAAAATATCCAGGCCTTTAGGGATGCACAGGGCTTTAGAAAGAACAATGAAAAATTAAGTGTAAAACCAATTGATGCTTGCGTGTATCATTATGGCTGGGTAAAGAGCCCAAAGCAAATGCAATTAAAAAGAAAAAATGTGGCTGGGTTTTGGAATATTGAAGCTATCATGGAAAAGGAGCCGGATTTTTTTGATTTCTCTCAATTCGATTCTTTAGAAAAATTCAAAGGCACTCATCCGGCAGTCATGCTGGAAAGAATACAGAATAAAAACTTTCATATGAACCTTGACATTCAAAAAAAGAAATTCTCTTTCAGGGACAAATTATTGTACCAGTTTGAAAAAATAACTGGAATTCGTTTATTCGATTTTAAGAATTATCGAATTCTGAAGTAGGAAATATTTTCCATAATATAGCCAAGGGTAATACGTGTAGCAAAACGCCATACTGATAGTTCAAAGTGGTTTCTACCATACAACTAAATGTGATGGCCATAGTCCAGCAAATGATACCCCAATGATTATTTTTATATGCCTTAACCAAAGGGTAGAAAAGCCAGCAGGAAAATAATAACATTCCCCACCATCCACTTCCCGTCCACCAGAATAACCACTGATTAAATGGCCAACCAAATTCGGTGGTTTGATGTACAAAATATTTTGAAAATTCCAACTGAATAATGGCTGGAATGCCTTGCCATCCTGTATTTGTAGATAAATTGTTTTGTAAGTATTGCCAGGAAATATAATTGATAGATCTTCTGGTTCCGTCTGAAAAACCGGGATTGTAACTGCCGGGCTTATATTGTTGGTATTCCCAAATACTATAGGCTATTTTTTGTTGCATATTCGGGAAAGAAAAATAGGAAATAATGATTCCCGATGCTAATATGAATGCTCCAATAAGAAGCTGTTTAAATGTTAATTCTGATGACTTGATATAATGTAGTAATGCATAGATAGAGATGATACAGATTAAAAGCACCCAGCCTGTTCTTACAGAAAGAAATAAAATAAGTAAAAACAAAAGCGCTGCAAAAATGATTTTAAATTTCTTTTGAAAAATATGCGTGCAAATTGTTAATAGAAAACTACTGCATAGAAAAATAGAAAATCGAACATGGTCAGTATCCATAAATGTGGGTAAAGATTGCCCCACTCCATATGCATGATGTGCTGCGGCTAAGTCTTTTAAATACCAGAAAATAGGATAGGTTAATCCAATAGCAGTTGCCAACAGCCAGATTTTGATCCACTTGTTTTCTACTATATTTTTCGAACTGGCATGTACTATTAAAATAATGGCAGGATAGGCTGTTAGTGTTAACAAGTAGTCGAAATTTAATTTCCCAAAAGGTTCTTGCCAAGCACCCAATAACCAGATTGCTAATGGTGCCATGCTCCATTTAAAATGGCTGCTTTTAAAGAAGCGCTGATCTTCTTGGATAATTTGAACAAATGCTATAATAGCCCATACAGCTACTATAATAGATAATATTGCCCTGCTCCAGAAAAGGCTTCCCAGAAGAATGATCAACAAATAAACAGGCAGATTTTTTTTCAACATATTTTCAAATCTTTTCAATGCTACTGAATATTCGGGATAAAAAAACAAAGATCAGCTGCTTTCCATTAAATTTATGCCACTCTAACCTATGTGGCAATCATTATTGAATAATATCATTGAAGGAAATTTTAAAGCACTTGCTCGTGCTATTTCACTAGTAGAAAACGAAGTAGAAGGCTATGAACAATTTCTTTCTGAACTGCCCAATTCGCATATATCTATCGTTGGAATCACCGGCCCGCCAGGTGCTGGAAAAAGTACATTAGTGGATGCGCTGATTGGTTATTGGGTTAATCAAGGTAAACGTATTGCAGTATTATGCATTGATCCATCTTCGCCGTTTAATTTAGGGGCATTGTTAGGAGATCGGATTAGAATGACGGAATGGTATACCCATCCCAATGTGTTTATACGCTCTCTTGCCACCAGAGGATCTCTGGGCGGATTGCATCCCCATATTATTGAGATTACCGAATTAGTACAAGCGGCTCCATTTGATTGTATCATTGTTGAAACAGTGGGAGTAGGTCAGAGTGAAATTGAAATTGTAGGCCTTGCAGATACTACCGTAGTAGTGGTAGTTCCAGAAGCAGGTGATGAAGTGCAAACGATGAAAGCAGGTTTAATGGAAATTGCAGATTTGTTTGTGGTAAATAAAAGCGATAGACCCGATTCGGATATTTTTGTGCGCAATTTAAGATCCATGCTTTCGCAGGGAAGTCATGAACTATTCGAAACGCCAGTGCTCAAAACTATAGCATCGAATAAGCAAGGGATATCTGAATTAGCTGTTGCTATTGCATTGCATCAGCAACATATCATTAGTTCTGAGAAAAAAGTATGGCTACTTACAGAACGGGTATACCAATTGATTCAGCAGAAAAAAATGAAAGGAATAGAGAAAGAAGCCATTCGAAAAAATATCGAAAATCAGATTCATCTGCCAGGATTTAATCTTTTTAATTTTGCAAACAAATACAACGATGCATCTTGATTTAGAAAAAGCCAATATTACTGTGGTAATGGCAACCTATAATGGGGAACTATTTTTGAGAAAGCAATTGGATAGCATTTTATCTCAAACATTACGAGCTAAGGAAATTATTATTGTAGACGATTGTTCAACTGATAGTTCCATTACGCTACTTCAAGAATATGCATCTTCAGATCCATCCATCAAAATTATTTCGAACGAAACTAATATAGGATATATCCGAAATTTCGAAAAAGGAATGATGCTGGCAACGGGTTCTTTTATTGCATTAAGTGATCAGGATGATATCTGGGTTCCAGAGAAACTTGAAAAATTATATACGAATATTGGGGATCATTTAATTATTTATAGCAACTCAGAATTGATTGATGCGAATGGACTAAGCATGCATAAAAAAATGTCGGATATCAAGAATCAAATTAGCTACGATAATTGTTTAATGTATACCATTGGCGCCTGGGCTCCGGGTCATACTTTTTTGTTTAAGAAAGAATTGGTGAATCTTTGTATTCCTTTCCCATCATTGGTTACACACGATTTTTGGTTGGGTTTTGTGGGAACCTGTTACAGCCCCATTAAATATCTTCCGGAAATATTAGTGCTTTACCGGCAACATACTTTTAATGCAATTGGCGCAAATACACATGCTAAGAAAGCAAGCCAGGCAAAGCCAACCAAAATGCAGTTACAAGAAATAAGCAGGCAAAGGATGCAACTTTTGTACAATAAGTGCCCTTCAGTATTAGTTTCACAAAAAAATGTTTTAAAAACAATTTCCGACTCCTATCAAAGCTATTCTTTGAAAAATAATTTGACAAGAATGCTTGTCTTTTTAAAGTGCCGAAACCTTATTCTTGCTTATAAAAAGAAATCAGGGTTCATGAAAATACTTTTTTGCCTGAAAATGTTTTTTAAAATAGACTATTAGTAAATGTTTAATGATCTGTGAGGGCTGTAAAAATTCTTTTAATATAATTTTTGGCATGTACATTCCATGGAATGGGGAGTTCTTCAAGTGGCCCGTCAAAAACATCACCCCTTCTTAAAAAATATTTTGAAAAGGTTCCAGATGTTATCCCCCATTTTGAAATAAATTTTGAATAACCTGCATTGTGTTTTACTCTTTTCACTGAGATCGATCCAAAATGATAAACCCTGCTGCTGGCAATTCCCTTAAATGTTCGCACTCCTAATTTCCATAGTTTCATAGAAAAATCGGGATCGGAATACATGCCCGGACTGAACTCAATGCTATAACCTCCTGCAAGATCCCAGATATCTTTATGAACTATATTGGGAGGCCAGGTAGATCCCTGCCAGTGTTGCATGGGAAGGCAATTATACGATTCAATTAAAGCTGCTTCATGGAAACTTTCAATATTGTTCCCAAAATTTTTTTCAAGGGAGCAATTGCTTTGAGCTTTGATTTCAATGGCTGTTGCAGAGAAGAAAAAATATTTATGGCCAATACGATCTATTTCTTCTTTAATGGGTTTGTCCCAACCCGGACAAACATACATATCATCATTCATGTACACTAAGTATTCTGTGCTAGCTAAATTCCGGCAACTATTCAATGCATAGCATACACCAATATTTTCTTTTGAAAAAGAATAACTGATATCGGACTGTGTTTTTATCCAGTCTAAACTTCCATCTTTTCCTTCGTTAATATGAACGATGATTTGATGCGGATAAACAGAATGTTTGCGGATACTATTGATGCAAAGTTGCAGGTAAGCTAAATTATTCCAACTAGGAATCATAATCGAAAACAATGCCTTCGAGGGAGTGCTGCCGCTGAATTTTTCTAGGGTTGTATTCATTTGTGCCGCAAAGCTTTAGTCGTTATACTGTTCTTTTTCGTTCTGCCACCAACGCCAACCGATATAACCCATAATTGCTAAGGGAGTAAAAGCCAAATAAATAATGGCTGAATTGAGGGCTTTTCCGGGTCCCTCTCCCAATTGAGAAGCTGTTTTAGTGCAAATGGAACATTGAGCCAGAACGGTCTGAGCACTATTCAATAACACCAATAAAATGCCAAAAAAGATCCAAAAAGATTTTTTCATCTCCAAAATTTCGCCTCAAAGATAGCGTGTAATACTTCTTAATTTTCCTTAACTTTCTCTTTCAACCTACCAAACGTGAACGAAAGAAGAGCTTTTTTACAGAAAATGGGATTACTTGCAGGAGCTTTTTCAGCAAATAGTCTTTTTAACGAAATACATGCAGCCAACTTCCAAGCGGCACAGCAGAAAATTCGGTTATTAACCCCAGAACAAGCAGCAGCTGATGAAGATTATTGGGCGGTAATTCAACAGAGTTATACTGTTAATAGCAATTTAATTAACCTGAATAATGGGGGTGTTAGCCCTGCACCGAGGGTAGTTCAGGAAGCGGTGGCAAGGTATAACGACCTATCAAATCAGGCCCCATCTTATTATATGTGGCGTATTTTAGACCAGGGCAGAGAGCCTTTGAGGTATAAGTTGGCGGAATTGGCTGGTTGCTCGCCTGAGGAAATAGCCATCAATCGGAATGCCACTGAGGCATTAAATACCGTGATATTTGGTTTGGATCTGAAAGCGGGAGATGAAGTAATTGGCACTAAGCAAGATTATCCGAATATGATTAATGCCTGGAAACAACGTGCCTTGCGCGAAGGGATTATTTATACGCAATTGAACTTTACATTTCCTATCGAGAACGATGCGGAAATTGTTTCTGCATATGAAAAAGCCATCACTTCAAAAACCAAAGTGGTACATATCACGCATATCGTGAATTGGATAGGACAAATTTTGCCGGTTGCTAAAATTGCAAAAATGGCGAAGTCGAAAGGATGTGAAGTAATCGTTGATGGGGCACATAGTTTTGGTTTGTTAGATTATAAAATTCCTGATTTAGGTTGTGATTATTTTGGAACCAGTTTGCACAAGTTTTTGAGCGCGCCTATAGGAAGTGGGATGTTATGGATAAGCAAAGAGAAGATTTCTAAAGTATGGCCATTGGTATGCAATGATAATCCAAGAGGAACAGACATCAGAAAGTTTGAAACCATTGGTACGCGTAGCTTTCCGATAGAACAGGGGATTGGAGAAGCGGTAAATTTTCAGATGGCAATTGGATCAAAAAGGAAGGAAGATCGCATACGTTATTTGAAAAATTATTGGGCTAAGAAAGTAGCAGAGCATCCAAAAGTGAAAATTCATACATCGTTTAAACCTGAGTATTCCTGTGCCATTTGTGGTGTAAGTATTGATGGGATGACGCCTGGGGAATTAGACAATGCTCTCCTTAATAATTATAAGATCCACACGGTAGGAATCGTGTGGGAGAATATCAGTTGTGTGCGTATTACACCACATGTGTATACCCGTTTACAGGATCTAGATAAATTAGTATTTGCCATAAATGAACTTGCTAGTAAGCAGAAATAAAAAAAGCAGTTCCGGGTAATTGGAACTGCTTTTTTTAAAAGAAACGCATAAATAATTATGATGACTGTTTTACAGAAAGCTTCTTTGATTTAACACCATTTGCTGGTCTACTTTTGCCAAAAGAACCTTTAAATCTTTTGCCCTTTGCGGTTTTTTTATCGCCTCTTCCCATTGTAATTTTTTTTGAATGAAATAATTGATGAGCTGCAAAAATAGAAAAACCCTCGCATATGCGGGGGTTTTTCTATTTAGCCTTAAGTAATTAAACTTTTGAAGCCAATTCTTTACCAGCTTTGAAGCGAGCAACTTTTTTCGCTTTGATTTTGATGGTAGCACCAGTTTGAGGGTTACGGCCTGTACGAGCAGCACGCTTAGAAACTGAGAAAGTACCAAAACCAACCAAAGTAACTTTATCGCCTTTCTTTAAAGTTTTAGTTACGGTGTCAACAAAAGAATCTAAAGCAGCGTTAGCTTGTGTTTTTGTAATGCTAGCGTCTTCAGCAATCTGTGCAATCAATTCAGCTTTGTTCATAGATGTTATTTTAATTTTATTTTTAAATCTAGACAAATTTATTTTCTTTTCATTACTAACAAATTTTTTTTTATGCACCATTTTAGCCCTAAATCCCCATCAGTAAAGGGTTTCAGGCGAAAAAAGGAAAGGTGTACAAACATTGAATATGGCATTTGAATGCGCCGTAATGCTTGCTACTAAAGGGTTTCAGGCCATTTGTGCTGAAACGCTTGCCCTAAGCGGCTTTCAGGGGAATATAGTAAAGTTTCCTGATTAGCAAATTGAAAAAACAAATGTTTCCACACTCAATGCACAACCTGCATTAAAGTTCTAAAACTGATTACTTTATTGCCCCAAGTTGCGTATACATCATTTCTCAACTTGGCTGCAAATTTTTCGATATAAAGGTTGTAAGCTGCTTTAGATTCAGCACGGTATTGAACGGCATAAGTAGGACCTTCCGTATCATCTAGTTCCAAAATCCTCACAAACTGAAAATGGGTAAAACAGCCCGTAAGCATGATTTCAGGTATATGCGTTTTATTCATCCATTCAACCCAAACCTCATGGATGGTGGAATCTACTTTCGTGGTTATGTTATATATATACATCTATCGAATTGATTTAAAGCGGATTATTTGAGTTCTAAAAAAATCGGGCAATGGTCGCTATGCTTTACATCCGGGTATATTTCGGCTTTTTTAAGTAGGGAAGTCAGTAAATCTGTTACACAGATATAATCGATCCTCCAACCTTTATTTTCGAGCCGAACACTTGGAAAGCGTTGACTCCACCAACTGTAAGCTCCTGTTTTTTCAGGATGTAAATTTCGATAACTGTCAACCCAGCCCTTTTCTAAAAACTGATCCATCCAAGCGCGCTCTTCTGGTAAAAAACCGGAGGAGTTTTTATTTCCCTTGGGATCGTGTATGTCGATCGCTTTGTGCGCAATATTATAATCGCCTACTATTATTATTTGGGGTCTTGTTTTTCTTAGGTCTTCCAGGTATACAAAGAACTCATTCAGCCATTTGTATTTATAAGTCTGTCTTTCATCTCCACTTGTGCCAGAAGGGAAATATGCGTTGATCAAAGTAATATCCCCAAAATCGGCACGGATCACCCTTCCTTCAAAATCACTATGATCAATTAAATTTCCATAGAAAACCTGATCTGGCGTAAGCTTTGTAAAAATAGCTACACCGCTATATCCTTTTTTTTGTGCCGAAAACCAATAAGTCTGATAACCCAGTTCTTCGATCGATTTAAAATCTACATTGTCTTTATGTGCTTTGGTTTCTTGTAAACAAATAATATCAGCCGGATCTGTTTTTAGCCAATCAATAAATCCTTTTTTAATTGCGGCACGAACGCCGTTAACGTTGTATGAAATGATTCGCATGAAGTGAAATATGTAATTAAGTTAAAAAAATAGTTTACGAATTGAAAAAGCAAAAACGAAAAGTTTCAGGCTTATTACAACACATAAACATATACTATCAAGAATTTAGACACAACTTTAAAGATAAGTTTTGTTGAACACAATTTCTTTTTGTGTTACAATCAGTTTAACATTAGTTTTGTTACGGTTTCGGTTCTGATACTGTAACAAAGTAGAAAGATTAATAGGGAATCCGGTGTAAATCCGGGACTATCCCCGTAGCTGTAAGCTCCTTAAATTGTTCAATCTCAGTGCCACTGTCCCGATAACTCGGGATGGGAAGGCCTTGAATAATGGAGTAAGTCAGAAGACCTGCCGCCGCCATCACAATTTTTCAGCTTTCGGGTGAAAGGCATGAAATGTAAGCGTCGTAAGGCTTTTATATTTCTATCTTTTTTTATTTCCTGGAAGTGGTCACAACCAAAATTTTCTTAAAAATGAAAAGAAAAGTTTTAGTTATGGCTGCTATCATCATCAGCAGTCAGCTACATGCACAAGACAGTTCCAATGTAAAACAGTTGGACGAAGTAATTGTTACCGCTAATAAAGTGGAGCAGAAACAAAGTAGTACCGGTAAAATGGTAACTGTCATTAATCAGGAAACTTTACAGCGCAATGCAGGTAAAACGCTTTCTGAGATCATCAATTATCAGGCAGGTATTTTTATTAATGGTGCCAACAACAATGCAGGAACCAATCCTGATGTGTATTTACGTGGTGCAGGAACAGGCAACACATTAATATTAATAGATGGTATTCCAGTGGGTGATCCTTCGAATATCAACAATACATTTGATCTGAATATGATCAGTTTGGGTCAGGTTGAGCGAGTAGAAATTCTCAAAGGCGCGCAAAGTACTTTATGGGGAAGTGATGCTGTTGCTGGTGTGATTAATATTATCACAAAGAAAGCAGGAAAAAATGTGATTAGCCCTACTGCCATGTTGAGTTATGGTACTTATCAAACATTTCGAGGAAATCTTGGATTGAATGGAAGTATCAAAAAATTCAGCTACCATTTAGTATATGATTATATCAATACAGGTGGATTCCCGGTTGCACATGATAGTACTGGAAAAATGAATTTCAAAAAAGATGATTTTAAACAAAATAGTTTTCAGGCAAATTTGAAATATCAGTTCAATGATCATTTTTCTATGAAAGCTTTTAGCAACATGTCGAAATACCATGGCAGCACCGATCCAGGCGCATTTCAAAACGACAAAGACGACTATTTCAACAATAAAAACGCATTGCAAAATGTAGAGTTATTGTATACAAAAAAGGGAATGCAAATTCACTTGTCGCAAAGCTTCACACAAAGCACACGTTCCTATTTGAACGACAGTGCCAGTGTAAGTGGTTTTGATATGTATTCAAAAGGCGATTATCATGGAAAGACTTCTAATACAGAACTTTTTGGAAATTTTGCGCTTACAAAAAATACTAAGCTGGTATCTGGAATACAAAGATTAACGCAGCAAACAGATCAGCATTATTTAAGTATCAGTATGTATGGACCCTATGAAACAGCTTTAGGGGATAGTGCAAAGGCAAATAATATTGCTATGTATCATTCATTATTGATTACGGGAATTCAATGGTTTGATATGGAAGCAGGTTTCAGATATAATCACCATAGTATTTACGGCAATAATCTTACCTATACATTGAATCCTTCCTATCATATCAGCGATTTTGTAAAATTATTTATCAATATTTCTTCGGCTTATAAAATCCCCTCTTTATATCAGTTGTATAGCGAATATGGAAATAAAAATTTAAGCCCGGAAAAAAGTACTAATTACGAAATTGGGTTACAGGTATTTGCTAAAAATAAACAATCCAATTTTAGGGCAGCTGCATTTAAAAGAGATATCAAAGATTTGTTTGTGTTCTATACCGATCCTAATACCTATGCCAGCATGTATATCAATAGAGATAAACAACACGATTTTGGATTTGAGTTGGAATCAACGATTGGTATTTTTAAAAAATCTAGCTGGATCAATAACCTTACTTATATAGACGGAGAAGGCGAGAATGGAGGAGTAAAAATTAAAAACCTATATCGCCGTCCTAATTTTATAATGAGCTCTACTTTCATTACTGTACTAACAAAAGGGTTTACTTTTTCTCCATCTTTCCGATTTATTGGGGAGAGATTGAGAGGAACGTATGATGCGGGTCCTGAAAAAATGCCTGCTTATTATACACTTGATTTATATTTTGGGTATGCATTATCAAAAAAATGTAAGGCGTTTATGGATTTAAGAAATATAACTAATCAAGAATACTTTGATATTGTAGGCTATAATAGCAAACGCTTTAATATGATGACGGGAATTAGTTTGTTATTCTAAATAATAAAAGGTCTTGATATTTGTTATCAAGACCTTTTATTATATTTTTTATTTAATCTTTAGGCACAGGTGGGGGTCCATCGGGCAACATCGCTTTCCATACTTCCTTACCCTTTCTCTGTAGGAATTCTGCTTTAATATCTTTTCTTAATTGTTCATTTTCAAAAAGGTCCACCATAGTAGTGCCCAATGATTTGGATGCAAAAAGCATTCCTTTGTGTCCAATACTCATTCCGCCGCAAGCCACCACCACCCAGGAATGCCATGGAGCTTCGAAAGGAGCGGTAGTTGCCATTAATGTGATTTCAGGAACGATATAGCTAACATCGCCCACATCAGTAGAGCCTCCAGGAGCCGTTTCGTTTGTTTTCTCCAAAGGCTTAATACCTCCATTGATTCCTTTAGATTCTACCCCGTATTCTTTCATGATCTTATCAGCAAAATTTAGTTCTTCAGAGGTGTAAATAATAGGTCCCACTAAATCCATATTATTTTGTAATGTTTTGGCACCCGTTTCATTTACTAGCAGTTCATATAAACCATTATTGAGCCTTACTTCATAAGAAACACCAGCCATTAAAGCAGCACCTTTGGCGATGTCTTTCATTCTTTCTGATACTTCAGCTACTCCGCTTCTTTTACTATCTCTGATCCAAAGCCAAACTACTGCTTCATCAGGAATTACATTGGGAACCTTACCCGCTTTTGTAAATACATAGTGCATGCGAACACTGGGCTTTACGTGTTCACGCATATAATTCACACCTTGTGCAAAGAGTTCAGCAGCATCTAATGCACTCCTTCCGTTCCAGGGATCTGCTGCGGCGTGTGCCGATTTACCTTTAAATGAAATTGAAAAATCAGTAATCGCCTGAGAACTTTGCATATTGGCTTTATTCTCGTAATCGGGATGCCAATCAAGACAAACATCGAGGTCGTTAAATAAACCTTCTTTCGCCATCCACACTTTTCCTGCAAGGTCTTCTTCAGCAGGCGTTCCATTGAAACGAATAGTGCCTTTTAATTTTCCTGCTGCAATCAATTCTTTGATGGATACTGCTGCACCTAAACTGGCTGTGCCAAACATATTATGGCCACATCCATGCCCGGGTGCATTTGCTAATAAAGCCTCTTTATTGGGTTGTGCTTTTTGTGATAAACCAGGTAGCGCATCAAATTCACCTAATACGCCAATGATGGGTTTACCAGATCCATATTCTGCTACAAATGCAGTGGGGATGCCAGCAACTCCTCTAGTAACTTTAAAACCTTGTGTTTCAGCATAATCTGCCAATAACTTGGCTGATCGATGTTCACGCATGGCAATTTCGGCAAAGTCCCAAATTTGATCACTTATTTTTATGAGCTCCGCCTGGTGCTTTTCAACAGAATTTAAGACCAATGTTTTATTGGCAGAGACAGTTGGTTTTTGTGCAAATGTGTTGAGGCTTAAAACGATTCCACAGAAGAAAAAGATTTTTTGCATGTTGACGTATTAGGGTAAAAAAATGCTATGGTTAAATATACATCTTCAGTAGAATAAAACTCTTTTGAAAAGGATTCTTTTGTAGGGACTCAAAGATAAAATAAACATTTGTAATCGTTTATAATCGGATATAAATACTTATAAACCGACTGTAGGTCTAGCTAGTGTACATATTTGTTAAGTAATAACTGGTATACCAGTCAACATTATTCAAATAAAAAGCGAAGCTATGTACGCAATGAAAAACAAGGTGCAACTCATTGGAAACCTGGGTCAGGCACCTGAAGTAAAAACCACTGAGACCGGTAAAAAACTGGCTCAATTTTCTGTGGCAACCAATGAAAGTTACCACAATGCAGATGGTGAAAAAGTTACTGAAACTCAATGGCACCATGTAGTTGCCTGGGGAAAGTTAGCAGAGATAGTAGAAAAATACCTGAGTAAGGGAAAAGAAGTGGCCATTGAGGGTAAGCTTGTGAATAGAAATTATACCGATAAACAAGGCGTAAAACATTATATAACTGAAGTGGTTGCCAGCGATTTGTTGATGCTGGGATCTAATAAAGAAGTGGTTGTTGCTGAATAATTTGTAAAATTAATTCAATACATGTTCCGGATATTTCTGTATCCGGAACATATTATAGTGTTTAAAAAAGACTACTAAAAGAAAGCCAAAGAAGTGGGTTCAAAATTTCCGGGGAAAGATCTGTATCTATGAATGAGAGTACTTCAGGGAATAAAACACCTTGTGCGATACATACTAAATGGTTATTAAAATAAATTTCTTTGATAGAAGAACTTCCACTGATTCCGCTGATCAATATTTTAAAAGAAGTATGCTTAAAATCTCCTGTTAATACATAGTGATAAATATGGTTTGAAGAGGCAACGTTTTTATTTATATAATAAACTGAATTGTCTTTTATATTAATCAATTGATTGAAAATAACTTTTTTAGAACTATCACTAACCCTTGCTTGAATACTAAAGTGTGCAATTGTATCATTATTCTGTAACAGACTATGGAAATTGCCCTTAAGAAAATCTAATGGCAATCCGGTTTTTCGGTTTATCCATAACGAACTTCCACTGTTGGATGGATCTTCGGCGGCGGTTGCAATGGTAACTAATTTAAAATTCTTATTGCTATACACGTCTCGACCTTCTTCCCAAAGAAAAATATAATTACTCATTTTTTCTGCGCGAATGGCAGTTTGAAGTTCTGTTGAAATGGGTGTGATTTTTTTCCCTTTTAGCACTATCGGCTCAAAACCAGGTTCCTGAAATCTAAGTAATTGTAATCCGCTTTTGCTTGGAAATTGTACTGTATTTTTACTAATGGAAGTGATGGTTTTAGGCTTGCCCTCTAATTCATTTTGAATGAAGTTGTCTATCACATAAGTAGGCAGTGCTGTTACTTGAATCAATTCAGATACATTATTACTATCTAATAGTATTGGCAAACAAGTTTTTAGCAATTTACTCAAGCTAGCAGGAGAAAGATTATATAAGGGATGTTCAAAGCCAATAAGGTAGGTATTTTCAGGTCTTGCCAACAAAACGAATAATTGTCTTTCCAAAACAATTTTTTCGTCCCCTCGAATAATTTTTGCGTTAAATTGGTATACGCATACATTTCTTTTCTTTAAAAGTTCATTGATGTAGGTAGTATCCATATCCATTAATTCCATATCTATATTTAACGGTTGCTCGCTAATATCGAATGAAAGAAAAAAGGTTGACTTATCAAAAATGGCAAAGTCTTTTTTGCGGAGATTAAATTGGCCAATTTTAAAATCTATTTCATTGTCTGATTTGAAAGAAAAAGTATTAGGAAAGCTTAGTTGTCTTCCTAAATACGTATGAACAACGGTATCGATGTTTTTTAAAAAATCAGCTTTATTGGCTGAATCATTCAGAAATTCTAAGGTTTTAGCTCTTGTAAAAGAATGAAAAGCTGCATTGGAAATTTCTAATTTTTCTTGAGCTAATCCGAATAGATTGATTGATAGAAGAGTTAGTATTGTGAGAAATCTTTTATTCATTCAGTACATTTTAATAACTTAACCCTCTTCCATCCTTTTATATTCGTTTGAAGATATAAATAATTATGACTAAGAAGTATAATAAACAGAGAATAATTCCTGCAAAATCTCCTGTGTATCTTGAGGGCCCTAAACCTAGAATTAGTGAATTGTTTTTTGCTTTCGAGATTTTTGTGCAGTTTATCAAAGGGTTTAGAACAATGCATTTTTCAGCTCCTTGCATTACCGTTTTTGGTTCTGCCAGATTTGATGAAACACATAAGTATTATCAGGCAGCACGCGAATTCGGAAAGCGTATAGCAGAAATGGGATTTGCCACATTAACTGGCGGTGGTCCTGGAATTATGGAGGCTGCAAACCGGGGAGCATTCGAAAATGGGGGAGAATCTATAGGCTGTAATATAAAATTACCTTTTGAACAAAAACCTAATCCATATGTACAAACTTCTATCACTTTTAGCTACTTCTTTATTCGAAAAGTAGTACTAGTTAAATATTCCTTTGCCTTTATTATTATGCCCGGCGGATTTGGTACCATGGATGAATTCTTTGAAACCTTAACCCTTGTTCAAACAAAAACCATTCATGGATTTCCCATAGTGCTATACGGAACTGAATATTTTGGTCCATTAATGGAATACATCGAATTCATGGCCAAAGAAGGAACTATCTCACCAGATGATTTGAATTTAGTGTTGGTTACCGATGATATGGACGAAGCAGTGCGCCATATAAAAACATATGTGTTGGATAATTATACCATTAAAAAAAGAAAAAGGATCTGGTGGTTATTTGAAAAGATTTAAAACATCATTTTCAACTGATACAACAACAGTAACTGTTTAAGTATCTTTACTGAAAGAACCAATTAAGGATTTTTCAAAATATTGACATTTATGAATTTTGCTATACCTAGCTGGCTAAAAAAGGCGCTTAAAATTTCAGGTATTAGTTTATTTTCTATTATAGCCATTTTATTTATAGCACCCTATTTGTTCCCGGGCACTATTTCAAATAAAATCAAACAATTGGCTAAGACAAGCGTAAACGGGGAATTGAATTTTTCTAGTGCACGCTTTTCTTTTTTTAGTCATTTTCCATCGCTTACCCTAAACTTAAATGATTTTGTTTTAAAGGGTTCTGCTCCATTTCAAAAAGATACTTTAATTGCAGCAAAACAAGTTTCCTTTGGTGTAAACCTTCGAACATTATTTTCTTCTGCCATAGATATCAACCAGATATTTTTAACGCAGAGCTTTATTAATATTGAGGTAAATCCTCAGGGAGCAGCCAACTATAATGTGTTTATATCTAATAAAAGTACCCCTAAAAATAACGCAGATACTGGATCTGCATCTTTAAAGATAGAAAGAATCGTAATAGAGAAATCACATTTAGTATACGACGATCAAACATTGCCCATGCACATCGATGCCGGAGGATTTGATTATGAAGGTAAGGGCGACTTAAGCAAATCAATCTTTGATCTTACTTCAAAAGTTAAAATCAAGGCAATTGATTTTGCATATGATAAACAAGGATATTTCATTTCAAAAACACTCTCTGCAAACCTTGTTACTAAGATCAATACGAATTCATTAGAATTTTTATTTGAAAAAAATAACCTCTTCATCAATCAGTTGCCTATCGATTTTAAAGGGAGATTCGCGTTTTTAAAAAATGGGTATGCAATGGATTTTAAAGTGCTGTCGAAAGAAACAGAATTGAAAAATTTCATTTCTGCCTTTCCCCCCGCATTTCTCACGTGGATGGAAAAATCTGATGTGAAGGGTACTGTTAATTTTAATGTTTCATTGAGAGGCAACTATATAGCAGGCACGAATACAATGCCAAGCTTTGATATGAGTTTGGCTATCCGAAATGGATATATTTCAAATAATAAAACACCTACCCCTGTTAAAAATTTATTTCTGAATTTAGAAACAAAAATTCCTGGATTTAATTTAGATAGCTTCTATGTAAATGTAGATTCTATTTATGCAAATGTGGGTGCTGATTATATCAGTGCAATATGCCTGATAAGGGGCTTGAACAAGCCGCAAATTCATGCTAAACTGAATGGAGAATTAGATCTTGAGAAATGGCAAAAGGCCCTGGGAATTGCAGGATTGGAAGCAAAAGGTCATTTATCTTTTCATGGAAAAACAGATGGCAATTTTATTCAAATGCAAGACCCCCAAAAATTGCGACCCGACACTATTATTACTTCTATCCCAAGTTTTCATTTAGCTGCATCATTTAAAAATGGCTATTTTAAATATCCATCCTTACCTAAAGCAGTTGAAAAAGTATCTTTTGATTTAAATGCAAATAGCCCTGACTCTGACTACAAAAAATCAACTCTTATTTTTTCTAATATAAATGCATCGCTCTCTAATAATTATGTAAAGGGGTACTTGAAATTTAGTGGGGCCGATGACTATCCGATGGACATTGATTTGAAAGGATTGTTGCAGCTTGCTGATATCAAACAATTTTACCCGATCGACAGTTTAGATTTGAAGGGTCATGTGGCAATGGAAATTGTGGCGAAAGGAAAATATAATAAAGCAAAGAATATATTCCCAATTACCAATGCCATTTTTAAAATGGATGATGGATATATTAAAACGAAATACTATCCCCATCCAATTGAAAAAATTACAGTTAATGCTAGCTTACAATGTACTGGACCTACTGCGAAAGATGTAATAATTGATATTAAACCCATTGGTATTGTTTTTGAAGGTCAGCCGTTTACATTAACGGCAAACATGAAGAACCTGGATAATCTCAAATACGATATTGCTTCTAAAGGAACTTTGGATATTGGTAAGATCTATCAAGTTTTTTCGCGAAAAGGGATCGATGTAAAAGGTTTTGTTTCAACAGATGTAAAACTCAGTGGATTGCAGAGCGATGCTATGAATGGCTTATACGACAGATTGCGAAATGTGGGAACACTATCCGTAAAGGATATTTCAATAAAGACCGACTATTATCCCAATGCATTCTTAATTAACACAGGGGTTTTTCGATTTAAGGAAGATAAGATTTGGTTTGAATCTTTTAAGGGCACTTATTTAAAAAGCGATTATGATTTAACGGGCTACTTAAATAATACCATTAATTATGTACTTAAAAACGAACCGCTACACGGACAGTTTAAATTGACAAGCAACTTACTGATTGCCGATGATTTTATGGCTTTCTCTGGCGACACTTCTAAAAGTACAGAAACAGGAGTATTCATGGTTCCTTCCAATCTGGATTTAAATTTTATAGCTGATGTAAAAAAAGTGCTGTATAACGGAATGAACATTACCAATGCCAAGGGTGAAATGCAATTGAAGCAATCCGTATTAACATTGAAGCAAACAGGGTTTGAATTAATTGGTGCACCCGTATTGATGGACGCAACTTATCAGTCATTAAGCCCTCAAAGAGCAACTTTCAGTTACCATATCAACGCAAAAGAGTTTGATATTAAAAGAGCGTATAACGAAATAAAACTCTTTCACGATATGGCTTCTGCCGCAGCAAAGGCAGAGGGTATTGTTTCACTGGATTATCAGTTACAAGGAAAATTAAATGCAGCCATGTACCCTGTGTATCCTTCATTAGTTGGTGGCGGCGTTCTTTCGGTAAAAGCCGTAAAGATGAAAGGGTTTAAACTATTTAGTGCTGCAGGAAAAGCGGCTGGAAAGGATAGCTTAACTGGTAATTCTGATATCAGTAAAGTAGATATTAAAACCACTATCAAGAATAATATTATCTATATAGAACAAACAAAGATTCGTGTATTTCCATTCAGGTTAAGAATAGCTGGTCAGGCTAGTTTTGATGGTGAAATGAATTTAAAATTCAGAATTGGTTTACCACCTCTTGGAATTTTTGGTATACCCATGAATATTACTGGAACTCAAAATAAACCTATCATTAAAATGAACAGTGGTGCCAATAATCAAGACCTGAAAGAGACAGAGGATAAAGAAGATTATGAGTAAAATTTAAAATTAAAAAGTAAAAAAGGAGTGAGGAGTGAGGAGTGAGGTTGTATAAAAAAAAGTTTCCCCTCCATCGCATGCGATGGAGGGGTGGCTGGAGCGGCTGAGCGAACAGACGGGGTGGTTGCCTCTCAATCAGAAAGACTCAACCCAAATTTCATCCTCCTATTCTTTTACCCATCGGGAAAGTATATCCCAGACTCAATATCAATTCATAAGTACCGAAAGCTTGTTTAGCGGTACCCTTGTAAACTTTCAAATTAGAATAACGAGCATAATCAATCTTGTTTGTAAACTCTAAGTATACATGTTTGTGGAAGGTAGATCTAACACCAGCTTCAACTCCCATATTCCATCCTCCAAATTGAAATCCATCGTCATTTGCTAGCGAAAATAAAGTATTTTGAACGTGCGGAATAACTGGACCAACTCCGGCTTTTGCTAAAAAGTCGAGTTTAAAGTTGCCTGTTTTACTTTCCTGCCAGTTCCATCTTTTTACAATATTGAAAAGAAGAAAGTTGGCGCCATTATTTAGATAATACGCAAATCCGTTTGATTCAGAAAAATTAATAGTAGTATCTACTTGCCTGCCACCCAGTGTTCCCACTAAATGTGCTTGCTGACCATTTGTAATAATGTGCTTTGTGTGATCGAAATTAATTTCCCATGCCAACCCTTTTTTCTTGTTGAAAAAATAACCAATACGATAGTTATATTGAGGAATACTGATTGGTATGCTAAATATACCCTGGTCCCAGCCGATATGATCGTTCGAATGAATTTGTTGGAAAGTATAGTTATTATTTAATTCAGGCTGATTCACTTTTACATTGGAATGGGTATACCATTCCTTATTATAACCCCATGAAAAATAAAACTCACCCTTTCTTTCTTTCTTGGTCTGTGCGTTACCTATAAAGGGTAGTACTATTAAAATAGCACATACCAATCTCATCCAATTTTTCATATATCATTCTTAATTGATCCAGTGCGAAATTACAAAACTCTAATCAAGAATTGGACTTAACCATCTTTCTGCAACTTCTAAAGTCATATTTTTTCTGGCTGCATAGTCTAATAATTGATCTCTTTGAATTTTGCCTATTCCAAAATACTGACTTTGTGGATTCGCAAAATACCAGCCACAAACCGATGATGCTGGGTACATAGCCAATGATTCCGTAAGATTAATCCCGATCGTTTCTGTGGCATTTAACAGAGCAAACAATTTATATTTTTCCGTATGATCTGGGCATGCAGGATAGCCTGGTGCCGGACGAATACCCAAATATTTTTCTTTGATCAGTTCTTCATTGCTCAGGTGCTCGTCTGTTGCATAGGCCCAGAATTCTGTTCGAACTTTCAAGTGTAAATATTCTGCCAATGCCTCGGCCAGGCGATCTGCTAATGCCTGAAGAGTAATTTTATTATAATCGTCCAGTGCCACCTCAAAAGCTTTGATATGTTTTTCAATGCCATGTATCGTTACAGCAAAAGCGCCGATATGATCTTTTTTATTGAGTTCAGATGGTGCAATAAAATCAGCTAATGATAAGTTTGGTTGGTCTGCCGCTTTTTGTACCTGCTGACGCAAGAATGAAAGTTGAAAAGTACTGTTTTCTGTTTTTACAAACACATCATCTTCCTTCGATCCTGCTTCCCAGAAACCAATGGTGGCTTTTGCCTGCAACCATTTTTCAGCAATGATTTTATCAAGCAGATCGTTTGCATCTTTAAATAATTTACTGGCTTCAATACCTACAACACTGTCGGTAAGAATCTCAGGGTAATTACCATGCAACTCCCAGGCAATGAAAAATGGTTTCCAATCAATAAAAGGCCTCAATGTATCAAGACTGATATTTTCGAAAACCTGGGTGCCAGTAAAACTAGGTATTACAGGTTCAAAACTTTCCCAATGGATATTTGTTTTCTTTTTCTTTGCTTCAGAATAAGGCAGGTAGTTTTTAGTCGATTTCTTTGCATCGAAGCTTTCTTTTAATTGCCTGTATTCTGACTTTAATTGTTGTAAGAATTCGGGTTTCTGCTCTTTATTTAAAAGTGAACCAGCAACTGTTACACTTCTGGATGCATCTAACACATATACCACACCTTCTTCAAACTCAGGAGCAATTTTTACAGCCGTATGCATTCGAGAAGTGGTAGCACCACCAATCATGAGCGGCTGTTTCATGCCTCTGCGTTTCATCTCTTTGGCAATATGTACCATTTCATCAAGTGAAGGCGTGATTAAACCACTTAATCCAATGATATCCACTTTTTCACGAATGGCAGCTTCTAAAATTTTATCTGCCGGTACCATTACTCCAAGATCAATGATATCATAACCATTACAACCGAGAACTACTCCCACAATATTTTTTCCAATATCGTGTACATCTCCTTTTACGGTGGCTAATAATATTTTTGATGCCCCAGCACTTTCTTCATTCGTAGTACCTGCTGCTAAGTGCGCCTGTTTTCTTTCTTCCTTTTCAGTTTCTATGAAAGGGGTTAATACTGCAACGCTTTTCTTCATTACCCGTGCACTTTTTACAACCTGTGGCAAGAACATTTTTCCCGCACCAAAAAGATCGCCCACTACATCCATGCCCGCCATTAATGGCCCCTCAATTACGTCGAGTGGTTTGGGATATTTCTGTCTTGCTTCTTCCGTATCAGCATCAATATAATCGGTAATTCCATTTACTAAAGAGTGCTTCAATCTTTCCTCCACCGAATTATTACGCCATTTTTCATCCTTTACTTCAACTTTACCTTTTGCTTTTACTGTTTCAGCATGCGTAATCAGTTTCTCTGTGGCTTCATTGTTATCGTTATGCTTATTCAGAATTACATCTTCACAAAGCTCACGAAGTGTGGGTTCTATTTCATCATAAACCACTAGCTGACCTGCATTCACAATACCCATATCCATGCCAGCTTTGATGGCATGAAATAGAAACACACTATGAATAGCTTCGCGCACATGGTCGTTCCCCCTGAATGAGAAGGATACATTAGAAACACCGCCGCTCACTTTGGTAAGAGGCATCAATTG
Source organism: Bacteroidota bacterium (assembly GCA_025363385.1). Taxonomy (GTDB): domain Bacteria; phylum Bacteroidota; class Bacteroidia; order Chitinophagales; family Chitinophagaceae; genus Sediminibacterium. The sequence continues at coordinate 33,717 of JANYEA010000133.1, forward strand.
TTTTATTTCTCTGGTTGCTTCAATAAAATCAACCGCATAGTTATTATGTTCTTCAATACCTGTTGCAATGGCAAAAATGTTTGGATCGAATATAATATCCTGAGGATCGAAACCCACTTGTTCTGTCAATATTTGATAGGCTCTTGAACAAATGCTAACTTTTCTTTCTTTGGTATCGGCCTGCCCAATCTCATCAAATGCCATTACAATTACAGCAGCACCAAAAGCTTTACAGATAAACGCCTGTTCAATGAATTTTGCCTCTCCTTCCTTCATGGATATGGAATTCACTATACATTTACCCTGCACACATTTTAATCCTGCTAAAATGATCTCGAATTTAGAACTGTCGATCATGATCGGGATCTTTGCAATATCTGGTTCAGATTGAATCAGATTCATAAATGTGGTCATTGCCTGCACCCCTTCTAAAAGGGCGTCATCCATATTTACATCCAACACCTGTGCACCGCTTTCTACTTGTTGTCGGGCAACCGATAATGCTTCTTCGTATTTATTCTCTTTAATTAATCTTGCAAATTTTTTAGAACCTGTTACATTGGTTCTTTCGCCGACGTTTACAAAATTTGTTTCAGGCCTAATTATTAAAGGCTCTAACCCGGATAAACGTAAGTATGGTTTGATGCTTGACATAGTAAAAATTATAATGCGGTTTCTAAAACCGGTAAGGCCCTTGGTTGCAAATGCTGCACATGTTGAGCAATATGTTTAATATGATCAGGTGTGGTTCCGCAACAGCCGCCCACAATATTTACAAAGCCTTCTTTAGCCCACTCTTCAATAAAATGAGCCGTTTCATGTGGTTGTTCATCGTATTCACCCATCGCATTTGGTAAGCCTGCATTTGGATAGGCGGAAGTATAGCAGGCAGAAATCTGACTGAGTTCCTCAATATGACTTCTCATTTCAGCAGCACCTAGTGCACAGTTCAAACCAATGCTCAAGGGTTTTGCGTGCATCACAGAAGTGTAGAAAGCTTCCAGGGTTTGTCCGCTTAAAGTTCTTCCTGAAGCATCTGTAATTGTTCCGCTAATCATCACAGGCAATTCTGACTTACCCAGATCTCTGAAATACTTTTTGATAGCGAAGATGGCGGCTTTAGCATTCAAAGTATCAAAAATGGTTTCAACTAATAATACATCAACTCCGCCATCCACTAATCCTTTCACTTGTTCGTAATAAGCATCAACCACTTCATCAAAACTAACTGCCCTAAAACCAGGATTGTTTACGTCGGGCGATAAGCTTAATGTTTTGTTCAATGGACCAATTGCTCCTGCCACAAATCTAGGTTTAGAAGGATCTTTGGCAGTATACTCATCAGCTGCAGTACGAGCACATTTTGCTGCGGCCACATTTAATTCGTAAGCCAGTGATTGCATTTCATAATCTGCCATGGCAATCACAGTACTACTAAACGTATTGGTTTCTATGATGTCGGCACCTGCTTCAAGATAAAGTTTGTGTATACCAATGATAATATCGGGTTTGGTTATACATAACAGATCATTATTACCCTTTACATCGGTGTGCCAGTTTTTAAAACGTTCACCTCTGTAATCAGCCTCCGTTAATTTATGTCGTTGAATCATGGTACCCATGGCCCCGTCAATCACCAATATTCTATTTGCTAATGCTTCTCTTATGTTCATATAAATCATTTATTTTTTGACTTGATTGGTCAAAAAAGGTTAATGTGTTAGAACTAATGAACGCTGGGAGCAATGAGAGGGCTCTCTAAGACGTTTATTAGTTCGATTACACCCCACCAGGCATACCCAGTAGGATTTTACAGGCCGAACAATAAACAAATCCGCCTATAATGCTGCAAAAATAACAGGCAGAGCTTGATTTTCCAAGAATATCGTGTTTGGAACCTTTATTTGGAATGGGGTTTGATAGTTGCCATACCTCATTTCACTAGCCTAATCGTATATACAATAAATACTAATGAAGGATTCAGGAGCAAATTTTGAAGACTTTTCTTTAGGGTTAATATGAAAATCGCTCCATCTGATTTTCAAATCGCTTTTCAACATGATTTTGCCAGAACTCAAAACGGTTAGGTTGCCAGTGATCAATAATTTTTGAGCAATGCCATGGATGGTTAAAATGCCATCTAAACTGATCTCATTGCCTCCTGAACTGGTAAGGTCTATGTGTTGAATATCTTGGATAAATCCTTTGAATATCGCTTTAGGAAATTTTCCATTCTCGGTAATCCGCTCCACTAAATCTGCATCCATCGATGAGTTTTCGAATTTGAAGTCTTTGATAAACACTGTAAAGAAAAATTGTCCATTATTCTCGAGCCAACGACTTTCGGCCAGATCATTTACCGCATTAGAATTTTCAAGTGTTGGGGTTGACTTTAATTTCACTTGACCGGAATTGGTACTATACATTTTCTGTGCATCTACAGAGCAGATAAATACTAAGTATACGAGCAATGAAAATAAATGTTTCATGCAACCCATTTTAAAAGTTATTTCACATATTGTTGAACAGGCAATCTGTTGGCAATACTTCTTGCTAAAGTCATTTCATCTGCATATTCCAATTCGCCACCAAAAGCAATACCGCGTGCTATGGTAGTTATATTACAATGAAGGTGAGCAATCTTTTTTTGAATATAATAAATAGTAGTATCGCCCTGAATATTGGGGCTAAGTGCAAAAACAAGTTCTTCTATATGTTCGTTTTGAATCCTATGAACAAGTGGTTCAATATTTAATTGGTCTGGCCCAACACCATCTAACGGAGAGATAATGCCATCTAGTACATGGTATGTGCCATTGAATTGCTGGGTACTTTCAATGGCAATTACATCCCGAATATTTTCAACCACACAAATCATTTTCTGATTACGCATGGTATTTGAACAGATAGAACAAATATGACCATCGCTTACATTAAAACAACGTTGGCAGAATTGTATATCGCGCCGCATCTTGGCGATGGTTTCTCCAAAGAACTGCACTTCATTTACATCTTGTTTCAAAAGGTGCAATACCAGGCGCAAAGCAGTTTTCTTTCCAATTCCAGGGAGTTTTGAAAATTGTAATACAGCGTTTTCTAAAAGTGCGGAAGGCAATTGCATGAAGTAAAGATAATCATTTAGAAAACAAAACTTTGATCGGTGTCTCTATCAGGGCGTATCACTAATTTTTTACTAAATGCTTTTACAAGCTCAGGTTGTTTTTTTTCAAGAAAAGATCCTGGATCCCATTTGCCGTTTTGATTAGAATCAAATAAAATACGGCATTCATATTCTCCTGGTTTAAAACGTTTTTTTATTAATTCTTTTCCAATGATTGGATAGGATTCAAAAATCTTATTATCTACAACCAACTGTAAAACCGGGTGCTTTGAAAGATCTAAGTTTACAAAACGTAATCTGCAACTGCCATATTCGGCATCTCTTTTTGTAACAATTTTTGCAGTATCAGATTTTGAAAGATTGGTTCCAGTTGTATCCATTACAGCATCTTTAGATACGATCAATCTAAAAAACTGTTTTTCTTTCCAGGGATACTCCAAACTTATTTTAGTATTACTGGTATCTATAGAAAGTTTGTAACCAATGATCGGTTTAAATAAAGTATCGGTTAAAACGATTTTAGAACTATCCCATGATTTTAATGGCCGGGCAAAATTAAGTTCAAGGGGTGATAATAGATCTTGTTGACCACCCGTTTCAAGGTTAGCAGAATATTTTAATCGTTTATCTTCCGCAGTTTGTTTAGGTTTCGTTGTATTGCTTGAAGGAATTAAAGCTTTCGGCTCTTTTTTCTTGTATTCCTGATAAGCAAAAAGAGTGTCTGAACGGGTATTTGCATTAATTAATATAGGAGCATTCAAAAATGCAAAGGTCTTGGTACTATCATCATATTTTTTACTAAAATCATTTGGCACTGCATAAACTGTGAATGTACCTTCTGGTAAAAATTGAAAACTAAAATATCCTTTACCATTTATTTTGGTAAAATAGCGGGGTTTATTTTTTTGAATAGAACTGTCTTGGGTATTATTATGTAATACCACTACTAACGTACTATCGGGTTTTCCTGTTTCTGCTAAGAATACAGATCCGGAATAATGATTGGTGTCGATTTTATTCCCAGTAGAAAATACATAGGTTAATTCTTTTGCTTCGTTCCCTTCATTTACATCTTTGATGGCTTTTCCAAAATTAAAAGAATAGGTAGTGTTTTTCTCCAATGAGTCCCTCAGTTTTACAGTTACATTATGCAGCTTATAATCGACTAGCGGCATATTTTTTGGGTTAGGTGAAATGATCAGATTTTCGTTGGTGTTTACAAGGGTTATGTATTCGTCGAAAGATAAAATAATATTTGTTGATGTTACATGTATGGCGGAATCTTTTGGAAAGGCGGTTATTAAACGTGGAGCAATCGAATCTCTGGGGCCCCCTCCGGGAGGAATAATATTTGCACAAGAAGAAAAGCCCAAAGAGATCAAAAGGCATGATATTGCAAATAATATGTTCGAGCTTTTAGTATTCATATTCCCTTCTATTTATGTTTCTCGCAGCAAATATAGAACCCAAGACAACTTTACAAGCATCTGAAGGCTTTTAAAAAGTTAATTATTACTCATTGCCGGCATCCGTTTCGTTCAAATCATGAAGTGCAACTGCCAGTTTATTGTCTTTTACGAAATTACACCAGTTGCAATCTTTTTTTCCGCAACCAGTATATAATTCACGGTCCTGAATTTTTTTCCAGACTGTTTTTATCTGTTGTGTTACAGTAGTGATGTCTTCTTCTTTGATAATAATTTTCTCTTTTCTGTACTGCTTTTTCTTGTCTGGTTCTATAAAATCGAATTCAGTACTAACTACTTTCCAACTCTTCTGTTCGTAATTATCTACGAGTATTTTATAAAAAACAGCTTGGCGCCAATAATCACCTCCGTTAGGATCTTCTTCATGGGGCGGGTTTAATTTCTTCCTTGCTTTTTCAATATCACCTGTTTTATAATCTACAACATTTACTTCCTTGCCATCAAATTCTAATTTATCGAGCTTGCCTTTTAATGGAACCCCGGCAACAACTACATTTCGAATGGTTCTTTCAACTGCTACAATTTTATTCCAACTTGCCAGGTATTGTTGATAGTAATTACTAAGTACGGTATGTCCGTATTCCATCCTTCGATTAAATTCTTCACGTGTAAAGCTCTCTCTATGGCGATGCATATACCATTCGAAATCGTTGATAAATTCTTCTAATTCTGGAAACTGATCCTTTGCTTGCATCTTAGAAAATAGTTTTTCTAACGCATGGTGTACTGCTGAACCAAATTCTGTTGCTTCCGATTTTCCTGAAGGTACCCTTACCAAATTCTGAAAATAAAATTGTAGCGGACATTTCAAGTAATTATTGAGCGCCGTAACATTCATTACAAATTTTTCCAACATGCGATCAATGAAATCAGCTTCTATTTTTTCGATCTCAGGAGCTTGCTCTTCTTCAAACTGAACAAGCGCAAATTCACTAAGAATAGGTTGTTCCATTGCGATTTGTTGTAAAGGCAAATTATGTACATCCTGAATTTCTGCTAAGAACATTGATGGTTCCAATGGCTTGCCATCGTTTCGAAACTTGCTATACGAAATAAATAATTTTAATTCTGCTCTAGTTAAAGCCACATAAAACAATCTTCGCAATTCCTCTTCTTCCGATTTTATAGGTTGAGATTGAAATAAGGTATCTGGGAAGCTATATCCCCCCCCGGGTTTTCTTTTTTTCTCCCAATTAGAAGCATTACAACCTGCAAAGAATACATATTCAAATTCTAAACCCTTTGATCCATGAGCGGTTAATAGGTTTACCCCTTTATCGCTTCCACTTACTTGAACTAGAGGAATAGAGAGGTCTTCTTTTTCCATCAAGGAAAATATATTAACTAATTGCTCTAGCGATAATGAAGGGTTTCGACTTGCTTCTTCTTTTATAAATTCAAATAAACCTGTAAGTACTTGTAAATGCCAGTGCTTGTCTTCACTTATCATGATCCAGCTAAGCAATTGTGTATCACGTACTATGTTTTCAAATAGGCTGATCAGTGTGCAATTCGATACATCCCCGATAAGTTTTTCTACAGCTTTGCTGGCTATTTTTAATCCGGCTGGGGGAGGTGCGCTAAATAAATCCGCAGCAGGTGCATTTGCTTTTTCAAATATTGTTTTTCTTATGCTGGTTTTGTTATCCCCATATTTTTTGTCGGCAACAAAAGATGTGATACTTGCAATTTGTATAGGGGGAATATTAAACCAATCAAAATGTAAGATTTCAAATAACATTTCTTCTCCTCCAAATGGGGTATCCATTTCGGCAGCTAAGTATTGTAAGAAGAGGATAATTTTTTTTGCAAGAGGGATCTCTAAAATATTTACGTTTCGTTTACTATACACAGCAATATTTCTGTGCTTTAAGAATTGCGTTAATGCCTCACCGTATTTATTTTCCTTATAAATGATACCAATGCGTCCTGGCAGAATACCACTATCTAATAAGGTTTGTACCTCTAAACAAATGGCAATCATTTCTTGTCGCACAGATTCGTATTCTGTGATTACTGGTGCATCGGTAATATGTTGCAATGAACTATTGGAAGCAGTTAAGGTTTTAGTTAACCCTTCTATTTGGTTGATGAGCCTTTCTTCATTTCTATCAATCAGTGTTTTTGAAATATCTAAAATGGGTTGAACGGACCTGTAATTGTTGGTGAGCACAATTTTTAAAAGATCGCTTTGGTAACGTCTTGCAAAGCCGATCATGTTTTCTACATTGGCTCCCTGAAAACGATAAATACTTTGATCATCGTCGCCCACTACAAATACATTGGGTTGTTCCCAATAATTAATTAGTAAGTCAACCAATTGATTCTGCGTCCCACTGGTATCTTGGTATTCGTCTACCAGAATATATAGAAATTGTTCTTGGTAGCGCGATAATAAAGCGGGGTTTTCTTCGAATGCTTTGATAACCCAATTGATCATATCATCAAAATCATAACGATTTCTAAGGCGCATCATTTGTTGAAAGTGTGGGAACTCATTTACTGCAGCCCTCAGCTTCTGCATCTTTTCTTGCTCCTCTGCAATTTTGTTTTCCTTGAGATCTCCTGCTTTGAATTGTTTGTAAGCTCTTTTGTAAACAAACTCATCTCTCTGAGGCAAATCATTCAAATATTCGGTAATTTTTTCTTGAATGAATTCAGGCGTCCAACCCTCTTTCTTCATGGTACTGAAGAGTTGTTGAAGATTATTGATTTCGAAATAGACATCACCCCGGTATCGTTTTAAGGGATTGTCTTTTTCAAAACTATCGATCAACTGTTTGAAGAGGTCTATTTTTTCTAAATCTGATATTGGATCGAGAGAAGTTTTTTCAAAAAGTGATAAGTTTTCCTGGATAATATCATTGCAAAATGCATGGAAAGTATAAATATTTACTTTGTAAGCATCCGGGCCAATAAATCCCAACAATCTCTTCCGCATGGCAACCGCACCAGCATCTGTATAGGTAAGGCATAAGATATTTTCAGGTGAGGTATCAGTATCTAGTAAAATCTTCCCAATTCTGGCACTTAAAATCTGTGTTTTGCCGGTACCCGGACCCGCAATAACCATTACGGGGCCTTCAATATTGTCTACGGCCACTTTTTGTTGTGCATTCAGCGCCGAGTAAATTTTGTTGAATTGAGCTTTTTGTTGATCTAGAGTAGACATGTCATAAAGATAAATGAAAGCTTTCAGCCGATTTAATTTCCTTGTAGAACAATTCTTTAAACAATCCTGAGCAGAATTTGTTATTATTAAAAATAAGGTTAATGTCAAAAATATATTCAATAAAAACCGTTCAGAAAATGCCCATCAGCTTAGAACAGGCCTGGGATTTTTTTAGTCGCCCCAATAATTTAAAAGATATCACCCCTAGTAATCTAGGTTTCAATATCATTTCAAAACACCATGGCGAAAGGATGTATGCCGGGCAGATCATTGAATATATCGTTAAACCCATCCTGGGAATTCCACTGTATTGGATGACGGAAATTACGCAGGTGGCCGATCATAAATATTTTATTGATGAGCAAAGATTTGGCCCATATGGTTTATGGCATCATCAGCACCACTTTAAAGCGATTGATGGCGGGGTTGAGATGACAGATATTGTACATTATAAGATTCCTTTTTGGTTTTTGGGAGATATTGCTCATCTTCTTTTTGTTAAAAAGCAAGTAAGAAGCATTTTTGAATACCGATTTATTGCCACTGAAAAAAAGTTTGGAAACTGGCCTGGTAAAGATGAAAACCTGATTCAGATGGGATAATTTTCCGCTTAAATATTAAATATTTATTTAAGGCTTAAATTTTTATCTTCAGGCACTCAAGTTTCATAAAATTTGTGGTTGTATATGGCAATTCAACAAAACACCCTAAAGAAACTTTCCGAACTACTTGGAATTAGTATATCCACTGTTTCTAGGGCCTTGAAAGACCATCCGGATATTTCTGTAAAAACAAAAGCAAGGGTAAAAGAATTAGCAGCCACACTCGACTATGAGCCTAATAATTTTGCTGTGCAATTGCGTACACAACAAAGTAATGTATTAGGAATTTTGGTTCCTACTATTCGAAACTATTTTTACGATTATTTTATTTCCGCTGTAGAAGAAGAGGCAGTGAAGCATGGATATTCTATCATGATCATGCAATCATTGGATAAACTTCCTTTAGAAATTTCAAATATCAATGTTCTTAGAAGGAATAAAATCATGGGTTTATTTGTTTCCATTTCTATTGAGACAGAAGATATGACGCCCTTTAAAAAATTACAAGAATCAGGTGTCCCCGTTGTGTTTTTTGATCGCGTAGCCGAATTAAGTGGGTTTAACAAAGTTTGTTTAGCTGATGAAGATGCAGCGCGTATTGCTGCAAAATCCATAATTGCGAAGGGTAAGAAAAGTGTATTGGCACTATTTGGTCACCCTCATTTGAGCATTACCAAATTGAGGTATGCATCTTTTAAAAATTATTTTGATGTACATGCCAAGGATACTAAAATTGATTACTATTTCCCTGAACAAGTGGAAGTATCAAGGGAGGTTTGCCTGGAGGTATTCAAAAATAAAATACCAGAAACGGTTTTTTGCATGGGTGATATGATATTAATGGGTGTGATGCATGCAGTTCATGAAACGAAACTTAAAGTACCTGAAGACATTTCAATTATTGGCATTAGTAATGGATTGATCCCTACATTGTACAACCCCAAAATTACCTATGTAGAAACCAGTGGATTTAAATTAGGGCAGCTTGCTTTCAAACAAATGTATGCAAGTTTGAAAGGGTTTGGAGAAGTGGAAGAAGTAATGTTAGGCTCCATTTTAGTAGAAGGCGGTTCGCTATAAATAGTGTATTTATTTTTATATATTACAAATGCCAATTCAAAGGGTTGAATCATTAAATTCCGCTTAAGTTTTTGTTTCATATACTATTGTAATCCTTCTTACAATTAAATTTACGCCCTCTAACGAAATGTAACGAATGGTTTCAATCCCCTGATGCCTATCATCGCTCATTCCTATCATTCATAGTTACTGCTGAATATTCTACGAACTTAAACGACCTTATGGCTACGCATCAACAGGCTGGACACAGCCAAATTAGTAAAATCAGTGCAGCTGGTTTATTGGTTACTTTAGGAATTATTTATGGAGATATTGGTACATCTCCACTTTACGTATTTAGGTCCATTATGGGTGAAAGACAGATTACCGAACAACTGGTATATGGTGGAATCTCATGTGTGATCTGGACACTTACTTTGCAAACCACTTTTAAATATGTGTTCCTTACATTAAGAGCGGACAATAGAGGAGAAGGGGGTATTTTTTCTTTATATGCCTTAGTTAGAAGATATGCCAAGTGGTTATATATTCCTGCTATTATAGGGGCCGCTACGCTTTTAGCAGATGGGATTATTACACCTCCCATTTCAGTTTCTTCTGCAGTTGAAGGATTAGGAGGCATACCAAGTTTAGAAAAAATCATAGTGCCTGGAAACAATCTCACAGTAGGAATTGTAATCGGAATTATTTCACTGTTATTTTTCTTTCAAAGGTTTGGAACCAAAGTAGTGGGATTTGCTTTTGGTCCGATCATGCTAGTCTGGTTTTCAATGATCCTTTTATTAGGAGCTATTCAAATTAGTCATACACCAGAAATTATTAGGGCAATTAATCCTTATTATGCTTATGATTTATTGGTGAACTATCCTCATGGTTTCTGGTTGCTTGGTGCTGTATTTCTTTGTACAACTGGAGCTGAAGCATTGTATAGTGATTTGGGACATTGCGGAAGAAAAAATATTCAAGTAAGTTGGATATTCGTTAAAACGGCTTTGATTATTAATTATATGGGTCAGGGAGCATGGATACTTGCCCATCATAATCCAACATTACATGGATTAAACCCATTTTATGAATTGATGCCACATTGGTTTTTGCTTACTGGAGTTGTGATAGCTACATTAGCAACCATTATTGCTAGTCAGGCTTTGATCAGTGGATCTTTTACCTTAATTAATGAAGCAATCAGTTTGAATTGTTGGCCTCGAGTAACAATTAAGTTTCCAACAGATGTGAAGGGACAGATTTATATACCTAGTTTAAACTGGATTTTATGGATTGGTTGTGTGGGAATGATGTTTTATTTCAGAGAGAGTTCACTTATGGAAGCGGCTTATGGCTTCTCGATTGTAATTGCTATGATGATGACCACAACTTTGATGTTTATGTATATGCGAAGGGTGAAGAAATGGCCTGTTGTAATTATTTATGCGATCATGTTGGTATTTGTAACGGTTGAATTCGCCTTCTTTATCACTAACGTAGCTAAGATCAAACAACGTTGGATGTTCTTGTTTTTTGAATTTGGGTTGATTTTTATTATGGTGATTTGGTATAAAGCTAGAAAAATTACCAATAGATATTTACAATTTGTAAAACTATCAGATTATGTAAATAGATTGTTGGATTTAAGTAAAGATAAAGACTATCCTAAATATGCAACGCACTTAGTATATCTTACTAAAGCAGATTATGAAGGAGAAATTGAAAAGCGTATTCTACATAGTATACTTCATAGAAAACCCAAAAGGGCAGAAGTATATTGGTTTGTTCACATCCATCGTTCTGATAATCCTTATACGATGGAATTTACAACTAAAGAAATTGTACCAGGAAAGATTATCAGGGTGGATTTTAATCTTGGATTTAGAGTTCAATTGAGAATCAACCAGCTCTTCAAAAAAGTAATGCAAGACATGTATGCGCATCACGAAATTTACATACAGAATAAATACGAAAGCTTAGACACAAATACATTCCATGCAGATATAACATATGTGATTATTGAAACCTTCCTTTCTGTAGAAAATGAATTCTCTATGAAAGAAGGATTTATCATGGACTCATATTTTGCAATCAAAAATTATTCGCAATCTGATCAAAAAGCATTTGGTTTAGATACAGCGGTAACTGTAGTGGAACATGTTCCATTTATTATTAGCCCGAAAATAAATTTGCCTTTAATTAGAAAAAATGGATATCGTGAAGATTTGCAATAAAATTTTCAGCCTATGCCAATGGTAAGCTAAAAGTAAAACGACTGCCTTCGCCAAAACTGCTAGATACTTTCAGTTGGCCTTGTTGTGCTTCTATAAATTCTTTTGAAATAGCTAGACCTAATCCAGTGCCAATTCTTTCGTGGGTGCCAGGCACTTTAAAATATCTGTTGAAGATTTTTGGGAGGTATTTTTCTTCTATACCTCTTCCGAAATCTTGTACAAAAATTTCTAACTGAGTTGCATTTATGGAACATCCAAGATGAATGAATCCTTTTTCCGGAGAATATTTAATAGCGTTCGTTAATAGATTTATTAATACCCATGAAGTTTTTTCTTGATCAGCGATCACGTTGGGTAATGTTTGATAATTATCAATTTGAAGTGAAACCCCTTTTTGTTGCGCTTGGAATTGAATAGTGTGCAATGCAGTTTGTATGAATTGCAAAGGCGAAACTGGCTGTAACTTCAACTGTATATTACCAGTTTCAACTTGCGACATATTCAATAATTCACCTGTAATTTTTAAGAGTCTATCTGCATCTTCTACTATACTATGTATCAATTCTTTTTGATCATCATTAAACAATCCAACTTTTTCATTTGTAAGGAGACTGGCACTCATTTTAATGGATGCAATAGGTGTTTTAAGTTCATGTGATACTGTAGCTATAAAATTGGTTTTCGCCTCATTGAGCTCATGAAATGGAGTGATATTTCTGAGCACAATAACCTGACCAATCATTATTTCACCATTTGTTACTGAAAATACATCCTTATTAAAATAACTCTCTTTGTTATCTGCGTATATTTTTAATTCTTTTTGTTCATTATCTGTAACTAGCAAAATGCGCATGAGATCATTCTTCAAAGCAATATCTGGAGCATAATTACCTATGATTTCTTTTTCTTTTAAGCCTAAAAGGTTTTCTGCTACTACGTTTAAGAAAAGGATATTCCTTTTTTCGTCAAGACCAATAATCCCATCTTTCATTTGATTGATAATGGTTTCGATCCTGCTTTTTTCAAAAGTGATCTTGGCTATATTACTATGTTCATATGCATCAAGTTTTTCTGCCATGGTATTAAATGCATTAGCCAGATCGCCGAATTCATCTTTCTGATCAAGATGAATCCTTTTATCATATTGCTTATCTGCTATTGCCGAAATACCCTCTGCAAGTGCTCGCACAGGTTTTGAAATGACATCAGGGAAATTTAAAACAAAAGTAAAAGTAACAAGTGTAAGTAAAGTAAAAAGGATTGTCAATACTACAATAGCATTTTCAGCAGTATTTTGAGCTACATCATTTTTTCGAAGTATGGCATGTTGATTAATTTCACTTACTAATAGTATACTATTGCTTATTCGCGAAAGAAGTTCGGAATCACCTTGACTTTTTTTGAACTGTTCATAGTTGTTTCTTAAAACCTCGGTTGCTTCGCGTTCACCTGGCTCAGTTATATTTGATTCTTGTTGGTTAAGATTTTTTTCAAATGTTTTAAATGCAGAACTATCAGTGCTGATGTGATTCAGAGCTTGAAGCATATGATTCGCATAAACTAATGATTCATGATTGTTTTGAATTATCTTATTCGCATCGTTTTTTAATTTTGTGATATAAAAAATGCCTAAAATGCCAAATACAAGTATTACAATAAAAAGGAAGGTCATTCCTAAACTAAGTTTTGTTTTCAATTTTATAGCCATATCAGGATAGTATTACGATATCAATTTCAGACTTTGATAATTTTTGTAAAAGCTGGTTGAATACTGCTGTATTTAAAATTATATTTAAAAGATTCAAATGAGGCTTTCCAATACAGATGGTAGTGATTTGATATTTTTCAGTTACTTCAAAGATGCCCTTTGCAATATTCTCACTTTTTAATCTTATAATTTCTGCCCCTAGCTCAGTACCCAATTTTAGGTTATTCAATAAATGCCTTTGGGCAGCTAAGCCAATATTATCTCCTGATTCCTTTGGAGTCTGAACATACAGCAACTGCCATTTTGATCCATAAAATGAAGCCAGTCGGGCTGTTTTTCGGATCACTTTTTTAGCGATCTCATGATTACTACTGATACAAGCTAAGAATCGTTCTTGTCTTAGCTGAATATTTTTGGGCAACTCAATTTCGATTTTCCGTTCCAATTGTTGTGCAACCTCTTTCAATGCGAGTTCTCGTAATTGAAGAATTTTTTCTGGTTGAAAAAAATTCTGTAATGCCCTATTTATTTTATCAGGAGTGTAGATCTTCCCTTCTTTTAAACGGCTAACAAGCTCATCAGCTGTAAGATCTATATTAACAATCTCGTCTGCAAGTTGCAATAATTTGTCTGGAATCCGCTCAGCAACATCTATACCAGTAATTTCTTTAACGGCAGGGTTTAAACTTTCTATATGTTGAATGTTTACTGCACTAATCACATTGATGCCAGCATCTAGAATGTCAACTACATCTTGCCATCTTTTTTCGTTTTGACTTCCTTCTATATTACTATGTGCCAGCTCATCTACAATTACAATTTCAGGATGAAGGTTAATGATGGCCTGAACATCCATTTCTTCTAATTCCTTTCCTTTGTAAAATAACTTTCTGCGAGGTATTAATGGCAATCCATTAAGGAGTTCGTGTGTTTCCTTTCTTTGGTGTGTTTCAATATATCCAATTTTAATATCTATTCCATTATGCAAAAGTGCTTTTGCTTCTTGCAGCATCCGATACGTTTTACCCACACCTGCGCTCATGCCTATATATATTTTGAACTTTCCTTTCTTTGATTTCCGGATCAGGTTTAGAAATTGTTCAGCATTATTTTTTATTTCTTCTGGCATAATTGATAGACATTTTTTATTTCAATAATGATTCATTTCTAAAAATGGTATACCGCTGCAGCAATAAAACTGGTATTATTTTTAGAACCAATTAAATCGGATTTAGAAAACAACTCTTTATTTGATTGATCAAGACGAATTTCAGGAATAAATGTCAGGTTTTTTAAATGAATATTTCCTGATAAAGTAGTTTGGAATACGTTAGCTCCAATACCGGCTATATTTTTTTGATCGTCAAAATATTCAGCTCTTAATGTTAAACCGAACAATTCACTCGGATCAAAATTCAAATATATTGCATTACATGTCCAGGAATTTTTTGATGCGTCAACTTTAACCGTTTTGATAGTTCCATCATAATTGATGGCGAATTTTTGAGTTAAATTTGCATTCAGAACCAGATCCAATTGATCAAAGCCTACACCTCCTTGGAAATTCAGATAAGCTTTGATTTTATTATTCTTTGATCCAGTACTTATTTGAGCTAGAAATACTTTATTTGCAGAAGTAGTACTAGAAAAATCCGTAGGATTGGCAATTCCGATCATAATAGCAGTTTTGCCACCCAACCCAATATCAGCCTTCAAACCGGTGTGGGAAAAAGGGCCATATGAAAAACCATAACTCATACTATAATTTCGATTCGTATATGCATCCAATAATTCGTAGCCAATATGAGTTGCCCATTTTCCCATAGTAAATTTAATATTGGAAGTAGCACTATAACTAATATAGAATTGTTTAATTGCCCTTAAGATGCCAGTATCGTTATATGAAAATTCCTGAGCCCTTCTGCCGAAGCCCAAATCAATAGTTGCTGCTATATTTTTATAGTAATGATCAACCTTAATTGAAGCCATCCCTAGTTCAAAAGAATTTTTACTATTGGTAAAACTGGTTAAATTATTGATCTTTCCTGGAGCATCATTAAGATCATAGCGATAATAAACGTCTGCTGAATAAGTAAAAGTTGTTTTTGAATTTGAAGTGCTGTCGGTTTGCGCAAAACCCTTTTGAAAAAAGAGTAATGCAGAAATCAAAGGCATTACTTTTAAAGTCAATTTCATTTTAATTCGTCTAATGCGATGTTTAATTGTAATACATTTATTTTTTCAGTACCAAACAATCCCCAAAGAGGCTTTTGAGTTTTTTCTATGACAAGGTCTTTAACTTTTTCTTCAGACAATTTCCTTGTTGTGGCAATTCTTGCAATTTGCACTTGTGCAGCAATCGGAGATATGTCTGGATCTAAACCGCTTCCTGAAGAAGTAACTAATTCTGATGGGATCATTTCTTTTTTGATGCTTGGGTTATGTACAAGAAAGCTATCAATCCTTGTTTGCATATCTTTTAAATAATCCGGATTCGTTGGCCCTTTGTTACTTCCTGATGAACCAGCTGCATTATAACCTGCTGCAGATGGCCGGCCATTGAAATATTTGTCTTGTGTAAAAGATTGCCCCTCTAGTGCATAACCTTTTATTACACCATTAACACTGATTGTTTGCCCTTCTGCTTTATTCGGACTAAACTGTGCCACTAAAAGGATTAATAATGTATATCCTATGCAACAAAGTAATACAGTTACAAGGGTAAGTTTAAGTGCAGGAAGAATTTGAATTTTCATAAATTATTTTGTTTAGAGTAGAAATTTAAAACCATAATGAGACAGCCATGTCAATTAATTTAATTCCGAAAAAAGGCACAATTACTCCACCAAATCCGTAGATCAACAGGTTTCTTCTTAACAAGGCACTTGCGCCAATTGGTTTGTAACTTACTCCTCTCAAGGCAAGTGGAATTAACATGGGTATAATGATGGCATTGAAAATAACGGCTGATAAAATGGCACTTTCAGGACTATGTAAATGCATCACATTCAAACTTTGTAAACCGGGTAATGATGCGATGAATAAAGCTGGTACAATTGCAAAATATTTTGCCACATCATTTGCAATAGAAAATGTAGTTAAAGTACCTCTTGTCATTAATAACTGTTTTCCAATCTCTACAATTTCAATCAGTTTAGTGGGGTCATTGTCTAGGTCAACCATATTGCCAGCTTCTTTAGCAGCCTGAGTTCCACTATTCATGGCTACTCCAACATCAGCTTGAGCAAGTGCGGGAGCGTCATTGGTGCCATCACCCATCATTGCAACCAGTTTACCTCCCTTTTGTTCTTGTTTGATATAGTTCATTTTGTCTTCTGGCTTTGCCTCAGCAATAAAGTCATCAACTCCAGCTTTCTCAGCAATAAATTTTGCAGTAAGTGGATTATCTCCTGTAACCATTACCGTTTTCACACCCATTTTACGTAAACGTTCAAAACGTTCTTGAATACCGGGCTTAATGATATCTTGTAATTCAATTACACCTAACACTTTTTCATTTTCACTTACTACCAAAGGTGTTCCTCCATTTGATGAAATGATCTTAACCTGTTCAGTGGTATCGGTTGGAAAAATATTTCCTGCTTTCGCTGAAATTTTCAGAATAGAATCAAATGCACCTTTGCGAATTCTAAGGCCAGACGGAAGATCAATACCACTACTTCTGGTCTCTGCCGTGAAAACAATAAACTTGGCACCATTTACTTGAAATTGGTCCCTATTCAAATTTGTTAACTCAACTATTGATTTTCCTTCCGGTGTTTCATCGGCTAAAGAAGATAATAAACATGCTTCTATAAATGATTTTTCATCGACCCCTTCTGTGGGATAAAAATGTGTAGCTTTTCGATTACCAATGGTGATAGTTCCTGTTTTATCCAATAATAACGTATCTAAATCCCCTGCAGTTTCAACAGCCTTACCACTTTTAGTGATCACATTTGCACGTAATGCACGATCCATACCAGCGATACCAATGGCACTTAAAAGCCCTCCAATAGTAGTAGGAATCAGGCAAACAAATAAGGATATAAATGCAGCAATAGTAATTGGAGTGCGAGCATAATCTCCAAACGGTTTCAGGGTAACACATACAATAATAAACACCAGTGTAAAGCCTGCTAATAAAATAGTTAGGGCTATTTCATTGGGTGTTTTTTGACGACTAGCACCTTCCACTAAAGCGATCATTTTGTCTAAAAAACTTTCACCCGGATCTGTAGTAACCCTTACTTTAATATGATCGCTCAATACTTTTGTTCCACCTGTTACAGAACTTTTATCTCCACCAGATTCGCGTATCACTGGGGCAGATTCGCCTGTAATGGCACTTTCATCAATGGTGGCAATGCCTTCCACAATTTCACCATCCATGGGGATCGTATCGCCTGTTTCACAATAAAACAAATCGCCTTTTCGTAATTGTGAAGAGGGTACAATTTTAATTTCGTTTACAAAAATCTCACCTACAAATTGGATCCACTTTGCTGGAGTTTCCTCTCTGGTTTTTCTCAGACTATTTGCCTGAGCTTTACCTCTGGCTTCTGCTATTGCTTCAGCGAAATTCGCAAAAAGTAAAGTAACGAAAAGCACTCCTGTAACAATTAAGTTATAGACTAAACTACCCTGATTTTTTTCTCCAGTAATGATCCAAATACAAACCCCAAACATCACAGCTGTGCCAATCTCAACCGTAAACATTACAGGGTTGCGAAAAAGAATTTTTGGATGTAGTTTCACAAAGGATTGTTTCAATGCCTCTTTTACCAAAGCAGATTCGAAAAGTTTATTTGATTTCTTTGCCATAATATTTTTTTTAGTAAAAAGTTTTAATGGGTTTATGAATGCTGACTAAAATATTCAGCAATCGGCCCAAGTGTTAAAGCAGGGAAAAAAGATAGTGCGGCAATAATGAAGATGACTGCTAAAATCATCACACCAAATGTGCCCGTATCCGTTTTTAATGTGCCAGCAGATTCGGGGGTATATTTTTTTTGGGCTAGTATTCCAGCTATGGCAACGGGTCCGATAATGGGCAAGAACCTTGCCAGCAACATAATGATACCACAACTGATATTCCACCAAGGAGTATTATCTCCTAAGCCTTCAAATCCACTGCCATTATTTGCTGATGAAGAAGTATACTCATACAGCATTTCACTGTATCCATGATTCCCAGGATTATTTAACCATCCTGCATAAAAAGTGGGGTTATGTGCGAAAATATAACTTGATAATGCAGTGCCTACTAAAATTAGGAAGGGGTGCAATAGCGCAATGATGGCGGCAATTTTCATTTCTTTTGCCTCGATTTTTTTGCCCATAAATTCTGGTGTTCGGCCCACCATTAAGCCACTGATAAAAACTGCTATGATGATGAAAATGTAAAAGTTGAGGAAACCTACACCAACTCCACCAAAAAATGCATTCACCATCATGCCTAACATGGCAAACATTCCAGTAAGAGGTGTTAAACTATCGTGCATGGCATTTACAGATCCGTTAGAAGTAACCGTAGTAGATATTGCCCAATATGCTGATGCAGCTGGTCCAAAACGAACTTCTTTTCCTTCCATACTTCCAAGATTTTGGGTGATTCCCATTTTGCGAATACTGTCATTTCCTTTCATCTCCAAATAAATGGAAGGAATTAAGAAAAGTAAAAAACCAAGCAGCATAATGCCAAATACCATCCAGGCAAAACGCTTTTTCTGTATCATAAATCCCAATGCAAAAATCATTGCGATTGGAATTAATAAAATGGCAATGGTTTCAACGATATTGGTAAAATAGTTTGGGTTTTCAAAAGGATGTGCAGAGTTAACTCCAAAAAAACCACCACCATTTGTGCCAATTTGTTTGATGGCAATCATAGCAGCAGCCGGTCCTCTACTTACATTAACAGTATCTCCCTGAAGAGATACAAATTGATCTTTCCCTTTAAATGTCATGGGTGTTCCTGCGAATAAAAGCAGAATCGCAATCACAATTGACATTGGTAATAAAATACGAGTAATTGATTTTACAAATAAGGCATAAAAATTCCCTAATTTATCCGTTACTTTTTCTTTCATAGCAATAAACACTACTGCACAAATTGCCATACCTGCTGCTGCACTAATAAATTGGAAAAGCATTAAAGTTAGTTGACCCAAATAGGAGACCCCAGTTTCGCCTGAATAGTGTTGAAGATTGGTGTTTGATATAAAACTAATGCTGGTATTAAAAGCCAGGTCGGCTGTCATAGAGGGGTTATTATCTGGGTTTAAGGGTAAAACCCCTTGTGTCATCAATACCAACATGGATAATAAAAACCAGATTAGATTGATGATTAACAAAGCACTTAATTGGGCTTTCCAATTCATTTCCTTTTCAGGATTAACCCCAATAAACTTAAAAATGATCCGATCGATCGGATGTAAAATTCGATCCAGCCAAGTGTGATGTCCACTATATACTTTACCAATATATCTTCCAAGTGGAAGGGCAATTAAAATGGTTGTCACAAACATAAGGACAACACCTAGAATTTCTGTGTTCATAATGCTTTATTTAATTAGAATTTTTCAGGTTTTACTAATACATAACAGATATAGCAAAACACCAGGATCGCAATAACAAATACTAATAACATGGAATTTGATTTAGATTTTATCAAAAAAATGAATCGACTTAAAAAACAGTATAAAGCCAAGCAGGCCAGTGAGAATCAGGTAAATTGTAAGCATATATGGTTTATTTATTACTCTATTAACACAAACCAAATGCCTTCTTGGAAAATAATTGTAGTAGGATCTTGAAACTATTGTTGTGACTAACTATTAGCGGGTATAATAAATATTTCCATTTTTTGAGCAATAAAAAAGACCCTACCAAAATGGAAGGGTCTTTTCAAAATGGAAGGGTTGAGCCTTCTTTATTTAGTAGATATTATATTCTTCAATTTTCCTATAAAGTGTAGTAAGGCCAATATTTAAAAGCCTCGCAGTTTCAGTTTTATTACCCTTTGTATGAATTAAAACCCTTTGTATATGCAATTTTTCTATACTCGCTAAATCAAACGCAGAAATGGTTTTGTCTGGATTTTTTTGTTGATTACTTTGAAGTTCTAATGGGAGGTCGTTTAATTGTAATTCTTCTCCTTCTGCAAGAATTACGGAACGTTCCAGGATATTTTTCAATTCACGGATATTGCCCTTCCAAAAATGATTTTGTAAGTGTTCTAAAAATTCATCGCTCATTCGTTTTATACACGGATTATTTTTAACTGCGAATTTCTCCAGAAAATGTGTTGCTAAAATTGAAATATCTTTTTTTCGATCGCGAAGATTGGGTAGGATTATTTTGAAGCCACTTAACCTGAAATAAAGATCTTCCCTAAAATTCCCAGCGATTATTTCGTCTTGAAGGTTACGATTTGTTGCAGCAATAATTCTAACATTTACCTGCGTAGTTTTATTATCACCAACTTTAATAAATTCACCTGCTTCCAAAAAGCGTAAAATTTTTGCTTGCAATTCTAATGGCAATTCGCCGATTTCATCTAAAAATAATGTTCCATTATTCGCAGACTCAATTAATCCTTTTTTATCTTTTTGGGCCCCAGTAAATGCACCGGAAGTATGACCGAAAAGCTCACTTTCCAAGAGATCTTTACTAAAGGCACTGCAGTTCAATGCTATAAACGACTTATTCGCACGCTTACTGCCTGTATGTATAGCTTGGGCAAATACTTCTTTTCCAGTTCCTGTTTCTCCCAACAATAAAACAGTTGCATCTGTAGGTGCCACTTTTTTTGCCAAAGCAATGGCATCAAGAATTTGAGAGGAACTTCCAAGTATATTATTAAAATCATAAGTTTTACTTACCTGCTTTTCAAGTTCTGCTATACGTTGATGTAATTGAACTTTCTCTAGTGCTTTATTTAATAATGGGATGATCTTGTCATTATCATCCCCCTTTGTGATATAATCAAAAGCACCATTTTTCATGGCTTGAATTCCATCCGATATTTTACCGTATGCAGTTAGCAATATAATTTCAATAGAGGGAAATTTTTGTTTTACCTGTGAAACAAAATCAACACCATTTCCATCAGGAAGTTTTACATCACAAATCAAAACCTCAATGGCATTTCTTTCCATCAGTTTCAAACCTGATTTAAGATCGGCACTTTCCAAAACATGATAACCCTCAAGTCTGATGATACGACTCAATAGCGCTCTTAATTTTTCTTCATCATCTATGATCAAAATAGTATTCATCAAGATTGCTTTCTTCTAATTAAAATTCGGAATTTTTTTTCAGAATGACAGGATTATCTGATCATGCACTTGTTTGGAAAAGTAATTGAACAAAGAAATTTTTTTTTATTATTGATTTATTTCTAAAAGCTGACTCACATTGTTGTTGCGGTCAACCGCAGCAACACATACGCGTTTGCCTTCAATGTCGGGCACGTTTGCTAGATCAAATCGAGCAGTTTTTTCAGTTACTATTATTTGAACCAACTGTGCATTGCAAAGTTTTACTTCTACACCTTGATCAAGAATAAATACCCCAAAAGATTTGATTTTTTCCTGGCCATTATTAGTAAGCTCTATTAATCCATTTTGTAATCTGGTAATAGTTGGTTGCGCAGGAATGGCATCGTCGATCCAAGGCATGGGTGGAACCAATGCTGGAAAATAGTAATAATTATTTCGAAGACTATCACACCAACCCAAAGGATTTTTTTCGAAAACTTTACTATTGAAATACACACTACCCTGTGTGGTATTGTAATTTCTTAAAGCCTGAATTTGTTTCGGAATTTCCTGCGGATTTCTCCATGCTGGATTCGAACCCGCACGATAAAACCCGTGCCCGATAAAGAGTTGCCGCTCATAGCTGTGCTGGTTCCACCAATCTAATAATGTATCATAGTCTGCCAGTTTATGTCCGCGTTCCCAATACAACTGTGGAACTACATAATCAATCCAGCCTTTATTTAACCACAATAAGATATCTGCATACAGATCATCGTAATTAGTTTGTCCGCCCTTAGTATCACTACCCATTGGGTCTTTGCTTTTATTGCGCCAAATTCCGAATGGACTTATTCCAAACTTCACACGAGGATTGGTGCTACGAATGGTTTCATACAATAGTTTTATAATGCTATCGCAATTACTCCTGCGCCAATTTTCTTTATCCATTCCCTTTCCATATTTCAGATAAGACTGTTGATCTGGGAATTCTTTTCCTGCAATTCGATAAGGATAAAAATAATCGTCCATATGGATGGCATCAATATCATATCGGGTTAAAATATCTTTTACAACTTTTGCTGTGTGCAACTGTACTTCTGGAAGTGCGGGATTAAAATATTTTTTATCTCCATAGACCAAAAACCATTCTGGATGAAGTTTGGTTAAATGAGTTGGGGCAACAGAGGATGTGCGCATATTAAATACTGCACGATAAGGATTCAACCAGGCATGAAATTCTAAACCGCGATTATGCGTTTCTCTGATCATGAATTCTACAGGGTCGTAAAAAGGAGAGGGAGGCTTACCTTGTTGGCCAGTCAAAAATTCACTCCATGGCTCGTATTGTGATGGATAGAGTGCATCTGCTGCTGGGCGAATTTGCACAATTACCGCATTCATGCCATTTTGTTGGTGCATGTCTAACAGCTTTATGTATTCTGCTTTTTGTTCTGCAACCGATATGTTTTTAGAACTTGGCCAATCGATATTGTCTACAGAAGCTACCCAAACTGCTCTGAATTCGTAATTACGAGGTAATTGTGCCATGCACGAAACGGCGAACATACAGCCTAAAAAAACTAAGCCGAGGGTATAAGTTAGCTTCATTAAACGAATTTATACTTATGTTAGTTGGCAAAAAAAAATGTGGAAGGAATTTACCATAGTCTTTGGTAATGCACATTTGAAGCCCTACTTTTCCCTGATCTTGTCGAGCAAATTACTGAGTTGAATGGCTTCTTCTTCAGTAAGATTTCTCATAATATTGTCGATATCATTATTGCGGATATCCAAATGCTCTAATAGGGCAAGTCCTTTTTCAGAAATCTGAATATCAACCAGGCGCTTATCAGACACGCAGATTGCTTTTTCTGCCAGTTCTTTTTTAACCAGGCGATCAACAATTCTACTTGTATCACTCATTTTGTCTAACATCCGATCGCGAATCTGTAATGTGCTAATGGGGTTTTTACTTCCCCTGAGAATTCTTAAAATATTGTATTGTTGCGTGGTAATATCTGCCTCATCAATGATTTGTTTCATCCTTTCATTGATCCAATTACAGGTGTAGATGAGATTAACTTCAGCTTTCTGGTAGTTGTTCCTAAACTGGTATTGGTTTATGTCTTTTTCTATGCCCATGCTAAGCTATCTCCTCGTATTTCAGATTGAAACTACTTTGTAAGTGCAAAGCTAAAGGGGAAAAATTAAAAAAACATTAAAATGATATAAGATTTTTAGATAAAACCGTCGTTTTAACATTTATTCTTCCCAAACACTTAAGCCTTCGCTGCAATTTGAACAGATGTCAATGTTTTTCCTACTTGTACTAAGCTCTTTTCTGAATTGCTGGTAATTCGGATTATTCCAGATTTCTTTAAAACTTTGACTGCTAAGATTTCCTAACTGGTGCATGGCGTCTTTGTCGAAGCAACAGGGAACCACTATTCCATCCCAGCTTATCACATTGCCGTGCCAAAGTCTCCAGCAATGATTGCTAAGACCACTTTTCACTTTTCTCTTTCCGTCTTTTCCTAATTTATATCGGCTAAACTTATCAATCGTTGGAACAAGTTGGTGGGGGTCGTTTTCGAAATCATAGACCTGTGCTGTTTTAAACCGAACTTGGTCAACCCCAATTTCAGCTCCAAGTTTTTTAATAGCTTCAATTTGATGTTCATTTGGTTTTACCACTAAAAACTGAAAAAAAACAAAAGGTGTTTTACTATGAAGGTTTTTTTTCCATTTTACAATGTTTTCAGCACCTGCGATAACTTTTTCCAGATTACCGCCAATTCGGTATTGTTCATAAACGTTTTGAGTAGTTCCATCTATAGAAATGATCAGACGGTCTAACCCACTTTCTACCGTAGCTTTTGCTTTTTCATCCGTTAAATAATGTGCGTTGGTGGAAGTAGCGGTATAGATATTTTTCTTGTGTGCATAGTGTACCATCTCCAGAAAATCTGGGTTCAAAAAAGGCTCCCCCTGAAAATAAAAGATCAGGTATATCAATTCCTGGTATATCGAATCGATGGTTTTTTTAAAAAAATGCTGATCTAACATGCCTGTTGGTCTTGTAAATGCCCTCATTCCACTCGGGCATTCCGGGCAACGGAGGTTACAAGAAGTGGTTGGTTCAAAAGAGATGGAAATAGGATATCCCCACTGTACGGGTTTTCCGGTAAGCTTGGTTAATTGGTAACTGCTGTAAACTTTAACAGCATTCCAAAATCGGCGGAAACTGCTTTTTTTAAGAAGATTAATGCTATCGTTCCAGTTAAAATATGCCATAGTGGGTATAAAATTAAGGTGAACTAGATAGGAATTAGCATTATTCAATTAATTGCTAACTTGCACTCCCAATATTATTGTTGAGGTAATCGAATGATTTTTATAAACATCGACTATTTTGTGCAATTTTATTCGGAACTTTACTAGGTTGGTTAAACAATTATAAATATTATTCATGACCCACTTTCATGATCCCACTACTTGCCAGTCCTGTGCTCAACGCTTTACATCGGTATTTTGTAAGGCCAAACAGGAATTTATCGCTGAGATAAACGAACAAAAAATTTGCAATATTTACAAGAAAGGACAGACTCTTTTTAACGAGGGGTCTTATCCATTTGGTGTTTATTGTATTAATGATGGTAAGGTTAAATTGTCTCATTTAGGAGACGATGGGAAAGAACAGATTATTCGGTTATTAAGGGGTGGTGATGTGTTGGGTTATCGTGCGCTTTTAAGTGGTGAGAGATATAGTGCAAGTGCTATAGCATTAGAGGATACACAAGTTTGTTTTATACCCAAAGAACTATTTATCAGTGTACTTAAAAGTGATACTGGGCTGGCTTTTGAAATGATGAAATTATTGAGCGACGAATTGCATAAAGCAGAAGTTAAACTCACACATCTTGCACAAAAACCTATCAGAGAACGATTGGCAGAGACCTTGCTTTTCATTAAAGAAACTTACGGATTTGAAGCGGATGGCGTAACATTAAGTGTACGGTTATCACGCGAAGAAATTGCTAATCTAGTGGGTACTGCTACCGAATCAACTATTCGTTTATTATCTGAATTCAAAAAAGATGGAATGGTTGAATTAGACGGTAAAAAAATTAAAATCTTACGCCAGAAAGAGCTCATTAAAACCGCGAATCTACAGGATTAATTGGCAAATAGACACTTAAAAACATGACAAAAATCATGCATGTTATTGAGTACTGTCATTTGCTAAAGTTCTATACGTGAATATCTTGCACGTAAATAGAGGTAGATGTTGACTAATCAAAACGATACTGTTTCAAATGAATTACTAACTCCGGAAGGATTATGTATACTCATTTTGAAGGACTACCATCCTTCAATAACTGATTCGTGCAATAAAATCGAAACATTCATTTTATCGAATCATTTTGGGAAAGATATTTCGATCCCATTATCTGAATTGGTTCATTTGATTTTTATGAAATTGAATGACGAGATCAAACACTTTTTTCTCAAAGAATCGGGTATTATTTTTCCTGCTATCAAGAAGAATGCAAAAAATAAAGCAGCCAAAGATGGGGGGCATTTTTTACAACCTTCAGCACTTGAATCAATTCATCAACGTCAACAGGTAATTACTAATCTACTTCAGAAATTAAGGCATTTATTGCAAGATTATAATATCCAACCATCATGGCACAAAGACTGGAGAGAATGTGTTAATGAAATGTTTCAGTTAGAGAGCAAAGTTTATCAGTGGATACACATTGAGGGAAGCTTGCTTTATCCTAAGATTACTGGTAAATAAATACCATTCATCGCACCATCAATTTATACTTTATTCACTAAGCAATTTATTGTAAATTCAAACTATGTCAGACCCATCAGTTTCTCAAAAATCTAAAGTGCAATGTTATCATTGTGGTGAAGACTGCGATGAGAAAACAATTGTTGCGCACGACAAGCATTTTTGTTGTGACGGTTGTAAAATGGTTTTTGAGATTTTGAACAAGACCGGAATGTGTGATTATTATTCAATAAGTGATAATCCAGGAACTAACCAACGTATTAAGATTAGGGAAGACAAATTTGCATTTCTCGATGAACAAAAAATTCAAAGTGCATTATTAAGTTTCACCAACGATTCAGAAACCCATGTGAACTTCTATTTGCCTCAAATGCACTGCAGTAGCTGTTTGTGGCTATTAGAAAATTTGCATCGGCTTAATGAGTACGTAATTAGCTCTAAAGTAAATTTTGAAAGAAAAGAAGCAGATATTGTATTTGATCACCGACGTGTTTCCATGCGTCAGGTGGCTGAATTATTAACTTCCATTGGATACGAACCTTATATTAGTTTTAAAGACCTGAAACAGCAAAGACCTAGTCTCAATATGTCTAAGATCTACAAATTAGGAGTGGCTGGATTTTGTTTTGCGAATATCATGTTATTTAGTTTTCCGGAATATCTTGGCATAGATTCTCAGGAACTCTTTTTACAGGGTACATTTCGTTACATGAATATCATTTTAAGTCTGCCAGTTTTCTTTTATAGTAGTTCAGAGTTTTATATCAGTGCATGGAAAAGTTTGAAGCATGGGTTTTTAAATATCGATGCACCCATTGTGTTAGCAGTAGTAGTGGCTTTCGCACGAAGTTTATACGAAGTGTTAAGTGGTACAGGTGCGGGATATTTTGATTCAATGACGGGTATTGTTTTCTTTATGTTGATAGGTAGGGTTTTGCAGGACAAAACCTATCAGCAATTGAGTTTTGAACGCGACTATACAGCTTATTTTCCTATAGCAGTAACCAGAATTAAAAACAACCAATCAACCTCAGTTGCTTTACCAGATATCGTTTTGGATGATACCATTCTTATCCATCACCAAGAACTCATTCCTGCCGATGGAATCTTAACCAGAGGAAAGGCATTGATCGATTATAGTTTTGTTACAGGTGAATCTATTCCAGTAGAAAAAGAAATGGGAGAAATTGTATATGCCGGCGGTAAACAAATAGGTAGTAATATTGAAATTTTGGTGATCAAGGAAGTTTCTCAAAGCTATTTAACTAAACTCTGGAATCGTTCGGAATTGCAAAGTGATCGGAATGATAATGAACGTTCTTTTGTTCATTTATTAAGTCGCTATTTTACATGGATCTTATTTACGATTGCCATATCTGCTTCTATTTATTGGTGGGCTATAGATCCCTCTAAAATTGGTCATGTGATTACTTCTGTTTTAATAGTGGCTTGCCCTTGTTCTTTATTATTGAGCAATACATTTACAAATGGAAATATCTTAAGAAGACTTGGAAGAAACCAATTTTATTTAAGAAATGCACAGACTATCGAAGATATTGCCAATATCAATTATATCGTTTTTGATAAAACCGGTACACTTACCACAGGCAGGTATCAGGATATCAATTATGATGGTGAGGTATTGAATGAATCTCTCAAGCAGAAAATTGCTGTTTTAGCATCACATTCAACACATCCCATGAGCAAGGCCATTGCTTTATGGGCAAAACAAGCTAACACGCAAAATAATCAGGTGGTAGATTTTGGGGAAACTCCTGGCAGGGGCATTCAAGGAATTGTGGAAGGTGATCTGTTGAAATTAGGCTCTGCTTTTTTTGTGAAAAAAGCGGAACAGGGATCTGCATTGGATTCGGCTGTATTCGTTTCGGTTAATGGGAAGGTTTATGGAAGATTTGGTTTTAGAAACCATTATCGTGAGCAAGTTCCTGCTATCATGAAAAGACTTCGTAAACTGGGTTACCCCATTTCAATTCTTAGCGGAGATAATGCGGGAGAAAAAGATTATTTGGAACAATTATTAGGAAAGGATACCCCCATTTTATTTCATCAAAAACCAGAAGATAAATTAGAAGCCATTAAAATGATTCAAGCTACTGGTAAAAAAGTGATGATGGTGGGGGATGGCTTAAATGATGCGGGAGCGCTAAAACAAGCTGATGTGGGAATCGCTATTACCGAAAATACTGCCACATTTACACCAGCAAGTGATGTAATTTTAGAAGCTTCCATGTTACCAAAGTTTCATCAGTTTCTGTTATTATGTAAAGCAAATAAGGTATTGGTGTGGACTGCATTTGTTGTTTCCATACTGTACAATATTGTAGGAGAGTCTTTTGCAGTGAGCGGTCATTTATCGCCCATGGTAGCAGCTATTTTGATGCCGGCAAGTAGTTTAACGATTTTACTCATCAGTTTTGGTGCAAGTAATTTAATAAGTTGGAAAATGGGACTTAAATAATTCTTTTTAAAGTTTAAACGCCGGTTGATTTTTAATAATATATGATAAATATCATTAAACTGGTTGAGTATTGTCATGGATTGGTCATTGAGACACATTTACTTTTACTAAAATACAACACCACCCACTATGAGTGTTATTATTATCCTTTTACTAGCTAGTATATCAATAGCAGCGTTGTTTTTGGTTGCCTTCTTATGGAGTGTAAAAACCGGACAATACAACGACGAAATGAGCCCGCCCATGCGGATATTGCTTGATTCAGTTCCTGCAAAGGAAAGTTCAGAATCAGCAACAATAGAATCCCTTTAAATCTTTTAATCATCGCTAATACCAAACCAAAACCAAACTATCCACATGCAAGTAGAAAAATTCTATTATGACAACCGGATTGTAAAGCAATTTGCCTTTGCCACCATTTTATGGGGCGTAGTGGGCATGCTTGCCGGTCTATTGATAGCTGTGCAAATTTATCTGCCAGCTGCCAATTTCGGATTACCCTTTACCACATTCGGTAGGGTAAGACCTGTTCACACCAACGCGGTTATTTTCGCATTTGTTGGGAATGGAATATTTATGGGAGTTTACTATTCATTGCAGCGTTTATGTAAAGCGCGTATGTTTAGTGATTTACTAGGTAAAATCCATTTCTGGGGATGGCAATTTATTATCGTTCTTGCTGCAGTTACACTGCTAGCAGGCTATACTTCGGGTAAAGAATACGCCGAATTAGAGTGGCCTATTGATATTCTTATTGCATTGATCTGGATTGTTTTTGGTATTAATATGTTTGGCACCATCATTAAACGCAGAGAAAGTCATTTGTACGTTGCAATCTGGTTCTACATTGCAACCTGGATTACTGTTACCATGCTTCATGTGGTGAACTCTTTTGAATTGCCATTTAGCATGTTAAAGAGTTACAGTTTTTATGCAGGAGTACAGGATGCGTTGGTACAATGGTGGTATGGACATAATGCGGTGGCATTCTTCTTAACCACTCCTTATTTAGGAGTGATGTACTATTTCTTACCTAAAGCGGCAAACAGACCCGTATATAGTTATCGTTTATCAATCATTCACTTTTGGGCATTGATCTTCTTATATATCTGGGCCGGACCTCACCACTTATTATATACTGCATTACCTGATTGGGCACAAAGTTTAGGTACCGTTTTCAGTATTATGCTGATAGCTCCATCATGGGGTGGTATGTTAAACGGATTGTTCACATTGCGTGGCGCCTGGGATAAAGTAAGAGAAGATCCTATTTTAAAATTCATGGTGGTGGCAATTACCTGTTATGGTATGTCAACCTTTGAAGGCCCCATGTTAAGTATTAAGAGTGTGAATGCAATTACACACTTTACCGACTGGACCATTGCTCACGTTCACGTAGGTGCATTGGGATGGAATGGTTTTTTAACTTTCGCAATTCTTTATTGGTTAATACCTAGAATTTATAATACGCCTTTGTATTCTAAGAAATTGGCTACAAACCATTTCTGGATTGGTACAATCGGTATTATTCTGTATACCATTCCAATGTATTGGGCTGGCTTTACACAGGCCTTGATGTGGAAACAATTTACTGCAGAAGGAACTTTAAAATTCCAGTTCTTAGAAACAGTAACCCATATCATACCCATGTATATTACAAGAAGTATAGGTGGTGTATTGTATTTGTCTGGTGTGTTTATCATGGTGTACAATATCTATAAAACTGTGAAGGCTGGAAGTTTAGTTGCTGATGAAGCAGCTGAAGCACCTGCACTAGCATCACATATTGAACCTCAGAGTAAGCAATATTGGCACAGATGGATTGAAGCTAGACCTATACAAATGTTGTTATTTAGTTTAGTGGCGGTTGCAATAGGAGGTATCCTGGAATTGGTTCCTACCTTCTTAATCAAGAGCAATATTCCAACCATCGCAGCAGTAAAACCTTATACTCCTCTTGAATTACAAGGAAGAGATATTTATATACGTGAAGGATGCTATTTGTGTCACTCACAAATGGTTCGTCCTTTCCGCGATGAAGTAGCTCGTTATGGTGAATATAGTAAAGCAGGGGAATTTGTATACGATCATCCATTCCAATGGGGAAGTAAAAGAACCGGACCAGATTTAGCACGTGTAGGTGGTAAATATCCAGATAGCTGGCATTTTAATCACATGCAAGATCCTCAAAGTATGAGCCCTGGTTCCATCATGCCTTCTTACACATGGTTGTATGAAAACAAAATTGATACGGCTATCACTCCTGCTAAAATCAGGGCAATGACCACATTAGGTGTTCCTTATGAAAAAGGATACGACCTAAAAGCCAACGCAGACCTGATGGAACAAGCTAAAAAAATTCAGACTGGATTAAAAACAGAAAAATTAGAAGCTGGTGCAAATACAGAAATACTTGCGCTGATTGCTTATCTGCAAAGAATTGGTTCTGATATTAAAAATGCTCCAAAGCCAACAGTAGCAGCTTTAACAAATTAAAACTTTCATCAGCGATTGTTTCATTAACAATCGCTGATGATACAATAATAAAGGGTTTATGAAATTTATACATTATTTGGAAACGATTACGGGTGTTGATATTTATGGGTTGAGTTCATTAACCATCTTCTTTACATTTTTTGTAGGGATGACTATTTGGGTTTTGACTTCAGATAAAAAATCGCTCGATAAAATCAATCATTTACCCCTTGATAATTAAGCCAAACCTTAAATCAACTGACATGTTTAAAAAATATTCTTCCATATCTTATTGGGTTAAAGCCCTGGTAGTTGTGATTTCTATCGGTTTTAGTTCAAATGATGCATTTGCGGCTGGCCCACCAAAGGCTTCGGAATTATCCAATCCTTTGGCACAAGTACTGTTAGTAATAATAGTGGGATTATTATTAGCCATTGGCCTTCTGGCCAATGTAATACTTGGGGCCGCCCAAGTGTATCTTCAACGTTATAAAGACGAACGTAAAAAAGGTAATAACGCGGTAGGTAAATTTTTAACGATCGCATTACTTTGTCTTACAACCTCAGCACTTTTTGCTGCCGATACTCCTGCTGCTACAGCAGCCGTTACTGAAGAAACATCCATTGCGGGTCTTTCACTTACCTCATTTTATGTAATGGTGTCTGTGATTTTCTTGGAACTTTTGATTCTTTGGGTACTTCTAGCCAACCTTAAAAAATTATTGGCTAAAGAAGCTGCTGTAATAGCAGATACAGAAGAAGCAGCGGTTAAAAAAACTTCTTCTTTCTTACTCTGGTGGGATAATTTCAATAGTTTCAAACCTATTCAAGAAGAATCTTCTATCGACCTAGGCCATGATTACGATGGAATCAGAGAATTAGATAATCGTCTTCCACCATGGTGGTTATATGGATTCTATCTTACTATCATTTTTGCAGGGCTCTATTTATATAGATACCACGTAGCAAAATCTGCTCCATTAAGTAAAGAGGAATTATCAATCGCTTTAGAACAAGCAGCTGCCGATAAAGAAGAGTACTTGAAAAAATCTGCCAGTAATGTAGATGAAAACACGGTTACTTATCTTACCTCTCCAGCAGATCATGAAGCAGGTCAGAAAATTTTTACTACCATTTGTGCTGCTTGTCACTTAGCTGATGGCGGTGGTTCAGTTGGACCAAACATGACAGATAATTACTTTATTCATGGTGGTGGAATCAAAGACATTTTCAAAACCATTAAATACGGATATCCTGAAAAAGGCATGAAGAGCTGGAAAGATGATTATTCTCCTACTCAGATTGCGCAATTGGCTAGTTATGTAAAATCGCTAGTTGGCACAAAACCTGCTAAAGGAAAAGAACCTCAAGGTGTTTTATATGAAGAAAAAACTGGTACTAGTTCAGCAACTGATTCAACAAAAGCAAAGGTTGATTCAACTAAGGCAGTAGTAGTTAAATAATTATAAATAGATTGATTGCTTCATTTGTATTGCGGATAATTTCTATCCGCAATACATTTTTATAGACCATCCATCTCACTTAGTAGGAGCCAATTTTGGTTGCTACAAAATAAAGTAACTAAATTTAATGCCTGCTCCAGAGGAGCGAAGATTAGAATTGAGGCGTTGAAAATATTGTATTCATTTAAAATTTTGAACAATGAACTGGGGTAATAAATTAGTGTTAGTGTTTGTTGTTTTTGGTTTGTTCATCGGGTACTTGGTGTATCGTGCTGTTACTACCAAATACGATTTGGTGAGTAAAGATTATTATAAAGATGAACTTCGTTACCAGGATAAAATTGATAGAATGAAAAATGCTTCAAAAATAAGTGAAGTAATAGTGGAGCAGGATGCAGATGCGATAATTATTCAATTGCCCAAAGAACAAAAAGGTTACGCAGTTTCTGGCGACGTATTTTTTTATTGTATCACGGATGATAGAAATGACTATCATACAACACTACAGGTTGATTCAACCAATAAGCAAATTTTTTTAAAGAAGTCCTTACAAAAAGCAGCATACGATATTAAGATCAATTGGCAGATCGGTAAAGAGCTTTATTATTTTGAAAAGAAAATTCTGATACGTTAATATGGCCTGGCAGTTAATAATTTCAGGATTCTTATTAGGGATCGTTAGTAGCTTTCACTGCGTGGGTATGTGTGGCCCAATTGCTTTATCACTGCCCGTATATTATTTACCTCCACGTCAGAAATTAATTGGAATTCTTTTGTACCACTCTGGAAGAATTTTGCTTTATGCTTTGCTTGGATTATTTTTTGGTTTTGTAGGCAGGCAATTTTTTCTGGCAGGATTGCAACAATATTTTTCTATTGCACTTGGTTGCATCATTTTACTAATCTTATTACAAAGCACCATTGGAAGGAAATTTATTCACTTGAAATTCATGGATCAATTTCAAGGTAAACTTCAAAATATCATCGCCATATACATTCAAAAAAAGCAATTGTATGGCATGCTAATTTTAGGTATGGCAAATGGATTATTGCCCTGCGGAATGGTGTATTTAGCCATTACTGGTGCCTTGGCAGCAGGTAATTTAATTGGGGGAGTAGCTTTTATGGCATTTTTTGGCATCGGAACTTTCCCTGCCATGTTTCTACTCACATATTTCGGCAGTTTTATTAGCTTAAATGTGCGAAATAATATGAAAAAAGCGATCCCTTTTTTCGTGGCTACGATGGCTATCTTACTCATTCTGAGGGGATTAAATTTAAATATCCCGATGATTAGCCCAATGATGAACAACTCTGCTGCGCATGTGATAGACTGTCCATAGTCTTAACAATTTCTTGGTATTCCCTTGACATTTTTTTTAGTCTTTCTATCTGAGCTTTGTATCAACAAAGAGATAAGAGGTTTGGATGATAAATACTATTAACAAACCGTTTAAAATTTTGGCATCCAATTTGTAATATAAGCTATATCAAATTATCATAAACGTTTTTCTCATAAGCAGTTAGTTTTGGTTGCGGCCTCTGTTTCCACAGAGGCCAATCTTTTTTTAAGACCCTCGCTTCTTTTTATTCAGTTGTAGAAAACTTAAGAGGAATGCCAATGAAGAACCTATCGCATCTGCTACCATATCGAGCAAGTCAAAACTGCGGTTAACTACCCAGTATTTCTGAACAAACTCCATTAAAATACCATAACCAATACCCAAAAAAAGAATCACCCAAAACCAATACTTTTTTTTGTTGTCAGTAATTGATTGCAGCGTAATCGGGTAAGAAAATAGAAAGCAAAGAATACCAAAAAGGCCAATATGCACCCATTTATCGAAATAGGCGATATCGAAAAAATGTGATCTAGGAAAACTTGAACCCGGAAGGGTTAATAATAAAATGGTAATTAAAAAAAATAGAACAGCGGGAAGAAAGGGGTATTTTCTAAATAACTGCATACACGAAGATAAAACTTTGTGTATGCAGTTAATCAATATATTAACCTACTAAAGCGCTATAGGCTTCACTACTCATCAGTGCAGCTACATCTTCAATATTGGTAACTTCCATTTTAATCATCCAGCCATCACCATAAGGATCGGTGTTCACCAACTCAGGTTGCTTTTCTAACAGAGGATTGATAGTTGATACAGTACCTGCAACAGGTAAGAATAGATCACTCACTGTTTTTACTGCTTCTACGGTTCCAAAAATTTCTTCAGCCGCTAAGGCTTTACCAACGGTATTGATATCTACATAAACGATATCACCTAATTCGTGTTGCGCAAAATCAGTAATACCAATGGTTGCTGTATTGCCTTCTAAAAGAATCCATTCATGGTCTTTTGTGTACTTTAATGTGGCCGGAAAATTCATATTTTAGTTTTTATAGTTGCAAATATTGTATAAAAATAGAAGAATACCTTGGGTAACATCAAAATTAAAAGCCCATTTGCCCGAAGTATAAAAGCACATGGTCTTTAAGGAAGTTTTCCTGATCTCTTAAGTCATGAACCGGCAATTCTTTCAATTGCTTAAAATGAGGCCATCCATCGGCATCATTACCCTCTTTTAAATAATAACCACTCTGCCCAAGCACGGTACAAACCGCAATATGCATCAGGTCTTGCTTTTGTTCTTTACTTATTTTTTCTACTATAAACCCGGTTTCTTGCATGCCAATTAGGAATAAAACGGCCTCCAGATCTGGCTTTTTACCAAATCTTTCTACCAATTTTGTTTCTAAAGTCCACCAACGCTGTTGTAAATCGTCTTCAATAAACATAGTTGCAAAGGTAAAAGGTTCAAGGTTGCTTTCATCAGCTTGCAAAAGTTATATTTGCAAAAATTGATTCTATGTTACAAGTGCATGTTCTGCGCAATAACCCGGCAGAAGTGAAGAAAAGACTTACTGTAAAACAATTTAAACAACTAGATCTGGTAGATCTGATTGTTTCGCTGGATGATGATAGAAAGCGTTTGCAGAACGAGTTCGACCAAACCCAGGCCAAAGTAAATGCCGCTTCAAAAGAGGTTGGTAAATGGATGGCTCAAGGTAATAAGGAAGCCGCTGAAGCAATTAAAACAGATGTGGCGGCCTGGAAAGCTACTTTAGAGCCCCTAAAAGATCAAATGACCAAGGTAGAAGCTGATTTACAGGCGAACCTGGTTCTTTTACCCAATCTTCCTTATGAATTAGTTCCAGAGGGGAAAACTCCAGAAGAAAATATAACGGTTCGTGAAGGGGGCCAGAAGCCAGCCTTATATGCAGGAGCTGTTCCGCATTGGGATTTAATAAAAACCTACGATCTGGTAGATTTTGAAACCGGTGCAAAAATTACGGGTAGTGGATTTCCATTATATAAAGGGAAGGGCGCAAAATTACAAAGGGCTTTAATTAGCTATTTCTTAGATTATAATATCGCTGCAGGCTATACTGAATATATTCCGCCTTTTATGGTAAATGAAGCCAGTGCATTTGCTACTGGTCAACTTCCCGATAAAGAAGGACAAATGTATCATGCCACTGCAGATAATTTTTATTTGATCCCTACAGCCGAAGTACCCGTTACCAATATTTATCGGGATACAATTGTAAAAGAATCGGAACTACCGATAAAAATGACGGCCTATACTCCTTGTTTTAGAAGAGAAGCCGGCAGCTTTGGAAAAGATGTTCGAGGATTGAATCGGGTGCATCAATTTGATAAGGTGGAAGTAATTCAGATTGTACATCCCGATGATAGCTATCAAGTACTCGACGAGATGGTGGCGCATGTTGAAAAATTATTACAATCATTGCAATTGCCCTATCGTATTCTTCGCTTATGTGGTGGCGATATGAGTTTTACATCAGCTATCACTTACGATTTTGAAGTATTTAGTGCAGCACAAGAACGTTGGTTGGAAGTGAGTAGTGTTTCTAATTTTGAAAATTATCAAACCAACAGAATGAAATGTAGGTTCAAAGATGCTTCTGGTAAAACCCAGTTCACTCATTCTCTGAATGGAAGCTCTTTAGCACTACCCAGAATAATGGCTTGTATATTAGAGAACTTTCAAACAGAAGAGGGCATTCAATTGCCTGAAGTGTTATTGCCTTATTTTGGTGCAAATAAAATTGACTAAACAAATAATTCCCACCGAATGCTTTCAAAATGGCTAAAAAGAACACTCTATTTTATAGGGAGTGTATTTGTATTATTGAATATTATGGCTGCTTTTCATGCTTATAAATTCACTCATTTTTATGCAGGAATCCCACCTGCTAAAAAACCAGAGCAGATGAGTCTTTCTGAAAAAGCATCTGCGATCTTTGTGGGAGTAAAATATTCTAAAAGTATAGTTGTGGACTCTTTTCAAGTAAGGCATGAAACTATTCATCTCAGAACGGATGATAGTCTTACACTCGAAAGCTGGTATGCCAAAGTGGA
The DNA here is from genome assembly GCA_025363385.1 of Bacteroidota bacterium. Taxonomy (GTDB): domain Bacteria; phylum Bacteroidota; class Bacteroidia; order Chitinophagales; family Chitinophagaceae; genus Sediminibacterium. Next base: position 71,036 of record JANYEA010000133.1, read on the forward strand.
TAGCAATGCAAAGGGCACTGTGCTTCTTTTTCATGGGCATGGTAGTAGTAAAAGTGGTATGATCAAAGAAGCCACTGCTTTTCATGAGATGGGATGGAATGTATTCCTAACCGATTTTAGAGCACATGGAAATAGTGAAGGAGAAATTTGTACCATTGGATTTAATGAATCGAAAGATGTAAAAGCAGCCTATGATTACATAAAAGCAAGTGGTGAGAAAAACATGGTATTATGGGGTATTTCATTGGGCGGTGCAACCATTTTAACAGCCATGGAACAATACAATATAAAACCCAATAAATTAATCCTAGAAATGCCTTTTGGAACTTTATCTGAAGCTGTGAAGGGCCGTATAAGAATGATGCATTTTCCAGAACAACCCATGAGTACACTTCTTACATTCTGGGGCGGTATTGAACAGGGTAACTGGGGCTTTGGTCTTCGCCCGCAAGACTTTGCTACAAAAGTAAATTGCCCGGTATTATTACAATGGGGCATCAATGATCCTCGTGTTACAGAACAAGAAACCAATACGATTTATCAAAAATTAGCTAGTCACAATAAATTTCTAATGAAATATGTTCACAGCGGCCATCAGAGTTTGTGCAAGAATGAAAATGCGAAATGGATGAGTACTGTGGGTGAATTTCTTAATAAATAATTCGTATTTATCTTTCGATAATGACGGTGGTTCCAATAGGTAAAATTTCGAATAATTCTTGAATGTAATTATTCTTAGTACTGATACAACCTTCGGTCCAATTTTGGTATTGATCTATGGCATAGTCTTCATGAGGCCAAACCCCATGAATGCCTATTTCTCCCCCTATTTTAGCATTTGCAGGAATCAGTCCCTCAGCCTTTCTTACATTGAATTTTTCAACACTTTCTGCGTTAGGATAATCTATAGATATAAATCGATTCCATTTTTCATGTTTTCTTTTGGCAACAATATGAAAAGTACCTTCCGGTGTTTTCCGATCGCCTTGCATCATTTTATCTCCAAGGTCTTTGCTTCCAAAAACAACAGGGTAACTAGAAATCCATTGACCAGTAGCATCAATCAATGTAAGTGAATATTTACTTTTGCTAATGAGAACTGTAAAACTGTTTTTGTTGAGATGATTTACATCAAACTGATGGGGGAATCTAAAAGAAGTATTCATTGCCATAATGCCTAAAAGCATAAGGTATAATGAGTACTTTTTCATAGAGAGGGTTTAATTTCAAACGCAACATAAAGTAAAACATTGTTTTTTGAATGTTAAAAACAATGTTTAAGTATTTAATAATCAAAACACCCCTTAGAAAAGGGGCGTTATAACATGAGAAACTATTGATAACTAATTATTACCACCTGCTAAATCTTATTCCTACTGTATAAGGATACTGTTCAACACGTGTGATATCTTTTTGTAATTTGTTTAAACTATAGGAGCCATATAAACGAATTGGACCTAAACCTATTTCACCAATTGTGGCCAATCTCCATGGTTCGAAGCTGAAGTCGCCATTCACTTTTTGCTTTCCACGCTCTGCGCTTATTTGCTTATTTCTGCTATCAATTAAATAACCCGCACTCATTCCTACACTAAAATTAAATCCATTTCTGCGATCTGGTGTGGCATTAAAATTAACCATGAATGGAACAGTAATATAACTAACATACAATTTGTTTTTTGAAAACGAAATACTGTCGTTATATACGTAGGCAGATGGATCTTTACGATAACTCAATCTGCTATCATAACGAAAATTATACATCTCATAACCCAAACCATATTTAAGATTTACTACATGCTTATATACATTTAGTTTTTGCATGAATAACCAGATATTAACGTTGGTTGATTTTCCTGTATTTAACTGGTAACTATTCTGACTTACCTGTCCATCCTGTGGGCGTAAGGTTTTAAAATAATTTCCAGCTTGTGCATTTGTATAATTTGTTTCGTCGCGAAAATTAGCAAAACCCAAATCCATGATCCACCAGTTAGTACTAATATTTGATTTTTTTCTAGGACGACGTTCGATTTTAACGTCTACGGTTTTATCCCAATCATGCCATGGACTAGTTTGAGTTTCTGCGCCCCCTTTATTTTTTTTGATGATTACAAAGTTTCCAACCCTAACTGTATCAGTATTGTAGGAAGCACTATCATTTTGTGCAAAGCTCGCTGTGGTAACCATTACGGCTACGAATAAAATGACTAATTTTTTCATGTTCTTTGGTTTTTCTATTATTCTAATGTGTGGCTATTGGATATGTCGGTTTTTTTTTCTTCATTTTTATTTCGACCTTTGAACAGGCTGGAAGCTTTTCGTAAAAAACCACGTAGTTTATCTTTATTTATTTCTACAGATCCTACGTACAAGCTCTTTCTTTCATCATCGGTATCTAATTCTTTGTACACTGCTGGTTTTATAAGGTTCCGATTTTCAACTTCATCTGTTTTATGATTCACTGGCGTTAAGATGCTTGCATGATTGTTATCATTATTAATAGCTTGTAAATTATTGGAAGCAATGGTATTGTTTGTTGAAGTGCCAATGGTTTCCTGCGCTTCGATATGTTTTGTTATTTCAACCATCGCTACAGATGATTCATCTATCCTGGTTTGTTCAGGAATATTTTTTTCTGATACTGGGGTACTAAACTTATTTAAAACAACTTTTTTGTTTTGCACCAATTGATTTTGTGCATCCATTTTATTTTGTAATAAGCTGGGTTTTTCATTGATAGTTCCTTTAAGCACTTTAGGAACAACTTGCAGCTTTGTTATTGAGTTAGAATTATTAAACGGAACAAGTATTCCAACCATTGCAATGATGCCTATAATCGCTGCTGCCACTGCAAGTTTCCACCACTGCATGATGATAACAGGTTTAGTATCTTCTTCTTTTCTATATAGAGCATCTTTATATGGAAAACTTATTTGCTCAATAGGGAGTTTTGTTTGTTGAATGGTATTAAACAATTCCTGATATTGAGGATGGTTTGCAACAAAAACCAGCGTCTCTTCATTTTCTTGAGAAGTTAATGCGCCATCTACATAAAATAAAAACTGTTCTTCGCAATTAATATAATTGATATGAACTGAAGTGGTTCTTTGTAAGGATGACTTGTTCGCGAAATGGAAATTTTCTTCTGGTAACTTTGTTTGAAGCAGCATATTTAATTCATCAGCCAGATCATTATTCTCTGCTGCAAAACGCTCTACCGCTTGCATTTCTACTGAAGACAGTTCCCCGTCTACATATAGCAGAAAATAATTTTCGTAATTTAATCGGTTGATGTTCATATATCGAATTTTATCGAATCCTTATCTTACATTTTCTGGACTTACCAGGTAATTCCGTAAAGCCAAACGCGCACGATGCAAATACACTTTCACCTGACTTTCGGTTAGATCCATGATCTTACCAATTTCTTCATAATTATATCCTTCATAATCTTTGAGCATTACCAAACTCTTTTGGGTCTCATTTAATCGATTCAGAGCTTCCATCAGTGTTTTTTTCATGTTCGAATTTGACTGATGTTGTGTTCTTCCGTCTTCTAAAAAATCTTCCCTTAATTGAATCCGTTTTGATTTTCGGATATGATCAATCATTTGATTATAGGCTACAGTAAAGAGAAAAGATTTTGATTTTGCTGTTTCTACTGAATCTCTATTTCGCCACATCTTTTCGAATGCCGATTGTACAATATCTCTTGCGTCTTCCTCGTGACGGAGGTTTTTTACAATAAACCGGTATACATTATCGGCGTATTGATTAACACATAGATTGTATTCTTTCTCGGTCATAAGCTGTTGGTCTGAATAATTTGTTAGCCTTTGAGTATTATACGGGCTTAGTACTACTTTGTTACAGCAAAGGAAAAATAAATGCAGGAGGAACCGCAACCGTTCGGATAATAATTTCCCAAACCTTAAAATAATCAGCGGTTCCTATTGTATTTTAAATAAATACACTGTAATGCAGGTAATTATCAAAAATAAGATCAGGGAAGATCTAAAATACACATTCGCGTTTTTTGCAATCCTTTCTTGTTGATCTGTGTCTAGGCCAACAAAGGTTTTGATTGTATTTTGTATGCTGTGTTTATCACCATATATGGTAAATGCCAATAAATATACAATGGATAGTAGCACAATCATAATGGCTCTACCTGCTAAAACGTAATAATGTAACTCAGAAAGGGTATCGTACACCACATCAGATTGATTATGGAGCTTGAAGTAGATAAAATACCCGCCAATTAAGGTTAAGGTATTGCAGATCCAGGCAATGCCAATTTTGTGAACGCCTCCAGAGCCGATTTCTCTAGTTCTATGTTGTAATCTCAGATTATAATAATCCAAGCAGATAAGGGCTTTAAAAATATTCATAAGAATTATTTCATGCTTAGGTTCCTTAACTCAGTCTAACGTAATATATCAAAAAAATGTTGTGTATCAATGAAATGAAAAAGAAAAGGCCTCATCTTGAGGCCTTTAGGGAAAAATTAATAGTTAATCGTTTGCTCTTGTATAGATGCAGGAATTTCGCGCCATTCATATTGTTGGGTACGAAGTTGCGGTTCAAAACCCGCTTCCTTGATAGCTTCTTGAATAGTTTTATAGGTAAATCGATGTGGAGCACCTGCAGCACTTACTACATTTTCTTCGATCATGATACTTCCAAAATCATTAGCTCCGGCGTGTAAGCAGATCTGTGCAGTTTGCTTTCCTACTGTTAACCAACTTGCTTGAATATTCTTGATATTCGGTAACATGATCCTACTCATTGCAATCATGCGGATGTATTCGTCGGGGGTTATTAAATTATGCACCCCTCTAATTCTTGCCAATAGCGTATCTGCATCTTGAAAGGTCCAAGGAATAAATGCTAAAAACCCTTTCGCATCTGCAGGTTTCTTACTTTGTGTTTCCCTTATTTTAACCAGGTGAATAAATCTTTCTTCAATGGTTTCTACATGACCAAACATCATGGTGGCGCTAGTAGTAATATGAAGGTTATGTGCCTGATGCATTACTTCAAGCCATTCGTCGGCACCACATTTTCCTTTAGAAATAAGTCTTCTTACACGATCGATTAAAATTTCTGCACCAGCTCCAGGTAAAGAGTCCATACCTGATTCTTTTAAGGCTTTTAAAGTATCGTAGTGGCTCATCTTTGCCAGTTTGCTGATATGAGCAACTTCTGGTGGTCCGAGTGTGTGTAATTTTAAGTTGGGATACTCTTTTTTAATGGCTCGGAAAATATTGGTATAAAAATCCAAACCTAGTTCTGGATGGTGTCCTCCCTGCAACAATAATTGATCACCACCATATTTCAGGGTTTCTTCAATTTTAATGCGGTAAGTAGGCATATCAGTAATGTATGCATCTGCGTGTCCGGGTATTCTATAAAAGTTACAAAACTTACAATTTGCAATACAAACATTTGTGGTGTTTACATTACGGTCGATTTGCCAAGATACCTTGCCATGTGGTACTTGGATCTTTCTTAATTCATCAGCTACATTCATTAACTCAGTTAAGGGAGCATGTTCAAATAAAAACATACCTTCTTCTACGGTTAAAAATTCGAATGCTAATGCTTTTTTGTATAGTTCTGCTAATTGCATCTTTTTAAATTTTTACTACGGCAAAGTTAGGGCTATCATCGTTAACCCACCCATTTTTGCCTCTGTTTAAAGTTATTTATGTTTCCAAAAATGGTAAATATGAAGTATTTATTATTTAGTATATTCAATAACATGAAAAGGGGTTGCTTGTTCATATTGTCCATTATCTTATTGTACAATGGGAATCTACATGCCCAAGAAGAATTTGTACAAGCACCTGCCAAATTGTTAACCCGCTTTCCTTTTGTGCTATTAAATGGTGGAATTATAGTGTTGAAAGCGAAAGTGGATAATTCAGCAGATTCTTTAAATTTTGTATTAGATACTGGCAGCGGAGGCATTTCTTTAGATTCTACAACTGTTTCAGATCTTGGATTCGCTGTTAGTAAAAGTAGCAGAACCATTCGCGGTATTGCCGGATTGAGATTAGTTGATTTTGTTTACGATCATACACTCAAGTTAAAAGGCCTGGATGTTCCACACCTCGATTTTCATATTAACGATTATGAATTATTATCAAGCGTTTATGGTGTTAGAATTGATGGAATCATTGGCTTTAGCTTTTTAAGACGCTTTATCGTAAAAGTTAATTACGATGACATGATCATCGAAGTGTATTCTCCAGGAATATTTAAATATCCTAGAGGGGGGTATATGTTGCACCCCGACTTTTCGAATCTTCCGTTATTTACTGCAATGTTAAAAGATGGAAGAGATGTAACTGAACGTTTTATTTTCGATAGTGGTGCTGGTTTATGTTTGTTGTTATCAAAAGACTTTGTGGAAGACAGCTCAATTGTAAAAAAAACAAGACCTATTTATACTACACAAGCTGAGGGATTGGGTGGAAAAAAGATCATGCAATTAACTGTTGTAAAAGAAGTGCGAATTGGGCCTTATAAATTTAAACAAGTGCCTGTACATATTTTCGATGATGAGTATAATGTAACTACCTATCCTTTACTAGGAGGGTTAATCGGAAATGATTTGTTACGAAGGTTTAATTTAATCATTAATTACCCGGAGCAACGGATATACCTAAAGCCCAATACCCATTCTATTGAAAATTTCGACTATGCCTACACGGGCTTAGGTATTTATCAGGTTGATTCTGAAATTAGGGTCATTGATATTATACCGGGCTCACCCGGAGATATAGCTGGATTTAAAACGGGCGATGTGATCTTTTCAATTGAAAATAATTATTCGAAAAACATTCAAGCTTATAAAAATCTATTTCAGAATTCACTTGGCAAGATCAAAGTAGTGATTTTTAGGAATAAAGAACCCATGATTCTTACCATGATTGTAAAGGATATTAGAAAAAAATGAGCATTTTGAATTCTTATTACTTAAATAGCAGGCTTTGCTTAATTTGCAGGTTCGTTTTATAATACTATGATCACATACCAACGTTTTGTTTTAGATAATGGATTGAAATTAATTGTGCATGAAGACAATTCAACACCTATGGCTGTTGTGAATGTTTTGTATGATGTAGGTGCACGTGATGAGAACCCTGAGCAAACGGGTTTTGCGCATTTGTTCGAACATTTGATGTTTGGTGGAAGCGTAAATATTCCAGACTATGATACACCCTTGCAGGTGGCAGGTGGTGAAAACAATGCCTATACTACCAATGATCTTACTAATTATTATTGTCAGGTTCCCGTTCAGAATTTGGAAACTGCTTTTTGGTTAGAGAGCGATCGGATGCTTAGTTTGGCATTTAGTGAAAAAAGTTTAGGGGTTCAACGAAAAGTGGTTTGTGAAGAATTTAAAGAGCATTATATCAATAAGCCATATGGTGATCTTTGGCATAAAATGCGTGAGTTAGCATTCTCTGTTCACCCATATCGTTGGATGACAATTGGGAAAGAATTGAAGCATGTGGAAGATGCGAAGATTGAGGATGTGAAACAGTTTTTTAAAAAACACTATTGCCCTGCAAATGCCATTTTAGTTGTGGCTGGTCCGATGCCTGCAGCAGAGGTAAAAGCCTTAGCCGATAAATGGTTTGGACCTATTGAAAGCGGGGCAAAGTATAATCGCCAATTACCCGTTGAGCCAGTTCAAAAAGAAGCACATCGTTTAGAAATCAAAGCAAATGTTCCTGTAGATGCTTTTGTAAAAACTTGGCATATGGCAGGCAGATTGGATGATGGATATTATATAGCTGATTTACTCACCGAAATTTTAGGTGGTGGTGGGTCGTCCAGATTATTTCAAACTTTGGTTAAAGAACAGCAATTATTTTCAGGTATCGATTGCTATCATTATGGAAGTGTAGATCCTGGTTTATTTACCATTGAAGGTAAATTAGTTCAGGGAGTTGATATGGCAAAAGCTGAAGCTGCAGTAATGGAGCAGATCGATATTATTCGCAAGGAGTTAGTTTCTTCACAAGAATTGCAAAAGGTTAAAAACAAGACCGAAAGCGTGATGGCTTTTGAAGACATGGGTATTAGCAGCAGGGCAAGTAGTTTGGCTTTCTATGAATTATTAGGAGACGCCAATTTAATGAATACTGAATTAGAAAAATATTATGCAGTAACGGAAGAAGAAATTCGACAATATAGCAATGATCTATTTGCAGAAACAAATAGTAATACGATATGGTACTTGAGTAAGTAAAATTCAAAAAATCAAAAATCAAAAATAAATAGGAGAGAATAAATTAAAAAGTCAAAAAATAAGAACAGCATCAACTTACTTATTTTTTAACTTTTTAATTTTGAATTCTTATATCGTAAACGGGGCTTTCACTACTTTGGCTTTTACCAAAGAATTTCTAATGTCTATATAAATTTCCGAATCAATCGCCGAATGATTTGTGGCTACATATCCAAGACCCACAGCTTTATTTAAAGATGGAGCTTGCGTACCACTTGTTACAGTTCCAATTGGATTTCCTGCAACATCTTTAATAATATAATCGTGACGAGGAATTCCCCGTTCTAACATTTCAAATCCAACTAATTTTTTACTTACACCTATGGCTTTTTGATTTTCTAAAAATGCTTTATTGGTAAAGTCTTTCGTGAATTTTGTAATCCATCCCAATCCAGCCTCAAGAGGAGAAGTTGTATCATTAATATCATTGCCATACAAGCAATAACCCATTTCTAAGCGAAGTGTATCTCTTGCACCTAAACCAATGGGTTTAATTCCTTGCGCTGCACCTGCAGCAAAAATAGCATCCCAAATTTTATCGGCAGCACCATTGGTATCTTCAAAATAAATTTCTACACCACCTGATCCAGTATAACCAGTTGCACTGATCAAAACATTATCAATACCCGCAAAATTTCCTTTCACGAAAGTGTAGTATTTTAAATTCATGATATCCGTATCTACCAAGGGTTGTAATATTTTGCAGGCATTCGGACCTTGTATAGCGAGCAAACAGGTTTTGTCGCTAATATTTTCCATATCTACATTTTTGGTATTGAAGCTACTGATCCAATTCCAATCTTTGTCGATATTCGAAGCATTCACCACCAGCATATAGACTTTGTCTTTTTCTATACAATACACAATCAAGTCGTCTACAATACCACCTTCTTTATTAGGGAGGCAGCTGTATTGTGCTTGTCCATCATTAATTTTTGATGCATCATTTGAAGTTACCCTTTGAATAAGGTCTAATGCGTGCTCCCCCTTCAATATAAATTCACCCATATGGCTTACATCAAACACACCCGCATTTTTTCGCACAGAAGCATGTTCATCATTAATGCCACTGTAGCTGATGGGCATATTATATCCAGCGAACTCGGCCATTTTAGCTCCCAGAGCTATGTGTTTTTGAGTAAAAGCAGTGTTTTTCATGTATTTTTTTAAGAATTTATTAGTGGAACTTTCATTTATTATTGCAAAAATAAGTGATGCAGGGGCAAGTAAAAATAAAAAAGCAGGCCACTAAGGATCCTGCTCTATTATCTAACTGTAATTGTAAACTAATTTTCGGCTAATCTACTTTTAAAGGCTCATTTGTTTTTTATCCTTATAAAGGGAGAACCCCTTGCTGAGATCAGAAAGAGGTTCTTTTAATTCCCAACTTCAACCGAGTTTATAATACCATTTGCATTAATAAAATATGAGAATCCAGAATGTCTTCCAATTGTGTAGTTCCTTCTGCAGCTACTGGCGCATTAATTGCGGTAGCTTTTTTATAACGATACTGTGTACTATCAATTGGTTTGTCTAATTCTTTCTTAAGTTCTTCTGCTTCTTTTTGTTTTTTCTCGTATTCTTTTTTCAGGTCATCCTTGCTTTTCTTATAATTATCTAAAGCCTCTTGTTGTGAATCATCATTTTGTGATTCATCAACAGCCTTTACTTTTTTATCAGAACGCTCAAGTCCACCTACTGTCATTTTATATTCCACATTAGAATCCCATCCATAGTTGTCGTTCCAGTCTTCATCAGAATCCCAGTCGTTTCGACCATTGTTCACATCAAAGTGATTCAGTCTGCGTTGTACGGTACGATCTATCAAGATTCTTTTTCCAACTGGGATATGAATGGTTACAACAACACCCTGGTTACGAAATTTAGTGCCACGTTGTAAAGAGAAACCACGATCGAGCCATACGGAGCTGTCTTGCTGACTAATGCCGTAATTCATTTCTTTAATATTACGTAACGCTGCTGATTCAGTACTACCATTGCTATATTTTGTAGCATCCATATGGAAGAGAGAATCGGTACTTTTTACCAAGTGGATGCGAACATTGTTTAAGAATAAGCTGTCGTCTGTCATGCTTAAAAGTCCATCCATTTTAAACCATCTACCATATACTTTTACTTTGCTATCTGGAACTTTGATGATTAGTTTTCCGGATGCAGGTTGAGTGATAGTTAATTCTTGTTTATCTCTAGCTCTTGCATCAAAGTTTTCAGCGATCATGAAAGCCAGGATACCTGCAGATATTAAACCGAGCACCCACATGCCAGCGAAAGTAAATCCAACTGATTTGTTGCCAGATTTCACACCCATAATTCTGCGGATCAGCCAGGTTATAAAACCGATAACAGGCACACCTAAGAAAAGTAAGAGGGTAGACCAAGCAAGGAAGTTTTGCCAGAATCCTTCCAGGAAGAAATTCTTTAAAGGAAACACTCCGATTCCTGCTACTAAGAAGGCTAACAGTGCTACCAATAGTGCGAAGGCGATGATTCCTGCGATGAATAAGAAGAATGCTTTGAAAATAAATCCGATGATTTTAAATAAGCCACCATTTGCTTTCTTTGCAGCATAATTTACTTCAGAGGAAAAATGCTTACCTTTTTCGTTTACTGTTTGTGTAAATTCTTTACTCCATTCCTGTGCTTTATCGCCTACTTCACCACCCCATTTTTCTGCCCTGCTTTTAAATCCCTCTAAATCTTCCTGAATGGTATTTTTAATCGTGTTTAGATCTACTTTTTCTCCCCGCATTTCTAGTTTTTCAGAAGCCGAATTGGCTTCTGGAATTACAGCCCATAAAATGGCATACACTACAAATAAAGTTCCTCCAAAAGATCCGAATACTACTCCCGGAAAAGGATCTCCATCCCACCAAAATGAGTGACGGAATATAGACGAAACGATTCCTGAAATCAGGGGTAAACAAAAGATGATTCTTGGAATCCAAACAGCGATATCGAAATAGGCTGCTATACCACTTGCTACACCTGCAATCACTTTTTCATCAGGATTTCTATATAATCGTTTACTTGAGATATTGGTTACCAAAGTTTTTGATGGTAATATGATCCATAATAGGATATATAACAATACACCTGTACCAGCACCAAAAACCATCAAAGCAAAAACCAATCGAACGATAGTGGGATCTATTCTTAGGTAGTTAGCGATACCGCTACATACCCCACCCAATAATTTATCAGTATCGTTACGATAAAGTCTGCCTCTTGGATCGTTTGCATAAGCATTATAGCCACTATTGTATTGTTTTCCTTCCGCCCCTAATTGAGATTTTACATTGGCTTCTTCTTCTTCAAAATCTTCAGGCCTTCCCATACTTGCAATGATTTTATTCACTGTTTCGTCTGTAATGCAGGTGTCGCCTTTTTTCAAGCTCTCTCCAAATAGTTCGGCAATACGTCCTTCAATATCATTAATGATTTCGTCGCGACCTTCCTCGTTGGCAAAGAATCTTCTCAAACTTTCCACATACTGTTTTAGTATATCGTAGGCAGTTTCTTCAATAGGGATTACCCTACCTTGGAAGTTTATATTAATTACCTTTTTCATGTCAGTTTTTTTTGTGGTTAAGGTTGGGGTTGGTTTTCTTCGGTAATTGGTTGTTCTGCTGAAGGCTGTGTTAACGTATGCACTGCATCTGCTAGCTCATTCCATGTTCTTTCCAGTTCCCCGTAGAACTCAAGACCGAGGTCGGTCATAACAAAATATTTGCGTGGCGGTCCGCTATTACTTTCTACCCAACGGTAAGTTAGTAGTCCTGCATTTTTCAAACGGGTAAGCAAAGGATAGAGTGTACCTTCCAAAATATGAAGGTTGGCTGCCCTCATCCGATCTACCAAGTCACTAGGATATACTTCCCCCTGACGGATGATGGATAAAATGCAAAACTCCAATACGCCCTTTCGCATCTGACTTTGTGTGTTCTGAATGTCCATAGCCGGAGTTTTATGGTCGCCCCTTATTTTGTTAGGGAGACCTTGTTAAGAATACTAAGCATTGTTTTTTATTAGGTCATCCACTTAAAGTTTCAGACCCCATGGCTTAGATAAAATATCTTCTGCCAGTTCTTGTGCGCATATTGCGTTGGATGTTCCAAAGATCTGCGGTACTTAAAGATTTGTGGTTAGCAGTTGTCATGTTGGTAGCTACGGTTTCTTTTGTATCCTGATACATAGAATCAATAACTGTTTTCTCAATGTTTGCTGCTGTGTTTTTGTTTTGGGTTTTCATGTGTGTTATTTTAAATTATTTTTTTTTAGTTTGTAAGCCTTATCGACTCATTGACTACACAAAGATGCAGCTTTATTTGGTACTATGCAACACATAGTACCAAGTTTCTTAAGGTAATCGGCAAGAGGAAGTAATAGGTATTAGATAAGTAATTGAAAATGAATGAGGTATCATTTTTCAATTATTTTCTAAAATGACAAGTGGGATTATTTTGTGATGAAAGGCGGGAAGAAGGAGTGAGGAGTGAGGAGTGAGGAGTGAGGAGTGAGGAGTGAGGAGTGAGGAGTG
>JANYEA010000135.1 GCA_025363385.1 Bacteroidota bacterium
CACTCCTCACTCCTCACTCCTCACTCCTCACTCCTCACTCCTCACTCCTCACTCCTCACTCCTCACTCCTCACTCCTCACTCCTCACTTTATCTCTCCAACCATCTGAGCAGGTATTACCCACTCGTCGAATTGTTCAGGAGTTACGTAGCCAAGCTTGACGGCCATTTCTTTTAATGTAGTACCTTCTTTGTGTGCGGTCTGTGCAATTTCTGCTGCTTTATAATATCCGATCTTAGTATTTAATGAAGTAACCAACATCAAACTATTGTCTACATGCTTTTTGATGTTTGCTTCGATAGGTGCTAAGCCTACTGCGCATTTATCGTTAAAGCTTACACAACCATCACCAATTAATCTTGCACTGTGCAGAAAGTTGTAGATCATTACTGGTTTAAATACATTCAATTCAAAATGACCAGTAGCACCACCGATATTAATGGCTACATCATTTCCCATAACCTGAGCAGCAATCATAGTGAGTGCTTCACACTGTGTAGGGTTTACTTTACCTGGCATAATAGAAGATCCGGGTTCGTTATCAGGAATATGTAATTCACCGATACCGCTTCTTGGTCCGGAAGAAAGCATACGAATATCGTTGGCTATTTTCATCAAACTAACAGCAACTGTTTTTAATGCACCATGTGCTTCAACAATGGCGTCGTGTGCTGCTAATGCCTCGAATTTGTTTTCAGCAGTTACAAAAGGAAGCCCGGTTAAAGTAGCAATATGTTTCGCCACATTCACATCATAACCTTTTGGTGTATTAATACCAGTTCCAACTGCAGTTCCACCCAATGCTAATTCACTCAGGTGCGCAAGGGTATTGTTGATGGCTTTTAATCCGTGCGTTAATTGAGAAACATAACCACTAATTTCCTGGCCGAGTGTAAGTGGAGTAGCATCCATAAAATGGGTACGACCAATTTTTACAATATGCATAAACTCTTTGCTTTTCAAAGTCAAAGTGTCTCTTAATTTTGTGATGCCAGGAATGGTGTTCTCCAATAATATTTTATAAGCAGCGATATGCATCGCAGTTGGGAAAGTATCATTAGAGGATTGAGATTTATTTACGTCGTCATTCGGATGTAAGAATTTATCATGGTCTAATAAAGAACCCCCCTTTATCACGTGGCCCCTGTAAGCAACCACTTCATTCACATTCATATTACTCTGTGTGCCAGAACCCGTTTGCCAAACAACCAATGGAAATTGACCATTTAATTTTCCTTCTAAAATTTCATCACAAACCTGTCCAATTAACATGGCTTTTTCTTCTGGTAAAACACCAGCGTCTAAATTAGTAAGTGCGGCAGCTTTTTTTAAGTACGCAAATGCTGCTATGATTTCTTTAGGCATTTTGTTGATGTCCTGAGCAATCTGAAAGTTTTCGATGCTTCTTTGCGTCTGTGCTCCCCAATAAACGTCAACAGGTACTTTTACCTCCCCCATGGTGTCTTTTTCAATACGGAATTCCATAACTGGTATTTATAATTGGTGAATGATTTTTGCTCCGCAAAGGTAGTGCAAGATTAATATTGCATTACGTTTAAATAAGCTGATATAAATCAGTATTTAATTTCTATCGCCCCCTAAATCTGGCTTTTCTTTTTTCAAGAAATGCAGTGGTGCCTTCAACCCTGTCTTCCGTATCGAAACTATCCGCAAACCCTTTTACTTCTGTTTCAAATCCATCTTTGGATTCATCAAACACTGCATTTGCAGCATCAATACATTTGGCAACTGCAATGGGGGCTTTTGAATTAATGATGGTTAATATTTCGATAGCTTTAGGTAAAAGCTGATCAAGGGCTACAACATAATTAATTAGTCCGTATTGAAGTGCCGTTGCTGCATCAATCATGCTAGCACTCATTAATAATTCAAGAGCTCTTCCCTTACCAATTAATTGCACCAATCTTTGTGTACCACCATATCCTGGTATGATCCCTAAGTTTACTTCTGGCTGACCGAATTTGGCATTCTCTGATGCAATTCTAAAATGACAACTCATGGCCAGTTCACATCCACCACCTAAGGCAAATCCGTTTACACAAGCAATGATGGGCTTGGATGAATTTTCGATTCTAAAAAAAGTATCCTGACCAGCTTTTGATAAGAGCATGGCATCTGCCTTGCTTAATTGATTGAACTCGCTAATATCTGCACCAGCTACAAATGCTTTTGGTCCTGCACCAGTAATGATCACAGATTGAATGGCATTATTCAAATAGATTTCATCAATAGCATTGTTCAAGTCAGTAAAAACAGCCGCGTTCAAGGCATTTAGTTTATCTGGACGATTGATAGTAATAGTAAAGATCCCGTTATCAAGATTGGTAATTAGCGTAGACATGATGATGTTTTTGATTTTTAAAAATCCCTATTCTCTTTCACCCATAATTTAATATAGTTTGCAATTTCTGAAGTAGTAGTTCCGGGAGCGAAAAGATTTCCTACTCCCATGTCTTGCAAGGTTTTCATATCATCTTCTGGTATAATGCCGCCGCCTGTAAGCAATACATCATTCATTTCTTTCTCCTTCATCAAATGGATGATCTTTGGAAAAACAGTCATATGCGCTCCAGAAAGAATACTCACGCCAATAGCATCTACATCTTCTTGTAACGCTGCATTCACTACCATTTCGGGAGTTTGACGTAATCCTGTATAGATTACTTCCATGCCTGCATCACGTAATGCAGTGGCAATTACTTTTGCACCTCGGTCGTGGCCGTCTAATCCAACTTTTGCCACAAGTACACGTATGGGTCTTTTCATCTTGTTAATTTAATTCAATTAATCCCAATACCTTTTTAATTCTGGAAACAGTTTCTGTTCTGCCAATTGTAGCAGCAATGTCAAAAACGCCGGGTCCAAATTTGCCACCTACTAGCATTATGCGAAGTGGTAGCATTAGTTCGCCAGGTTTTAATTGATGTGCAGCGGCCATTTCTTTGAATTCTGTTTCAAGATCAGTTGCTTCCCAAACAGCGCTCAATTCAAATGCACGAATCAATTCGTTGAAGAACATATTTTTCTTCTCATCCCATTTAGGTTTCACTGCAGCAATATCTATTTGCTCAGGTAATTGAAAAAAGAATGAGGCTTGTGTTACAAAATCGGGCAATAAGGTACAGCGATCTTTTACTAAATCAATCGCTTTAGCCAAAAGCACATCGTCGGTTACTGTGATTCCTGCTTCTGCAAAATATTTTTGAATACTTAATTCCAGTTCTTTCGAAGGTTTGCGTTTGATCCATTCGTGGTTATACCATTTTGCTTTTTCATAATCGAATTTTGCACCACCTTTATGAACGCGATCTATTGAAAATTTAGCAATCAATTCTTCCATTGAAAATATTTCCTGATCGGTTCCATCATTCCATCCCAACATCGCTAATAGATTTACAAATGCTTCCGGCAAAAATCCACGTTCTTTAAAACCGATGGTGGTTTCATTCGTTTTCGGATCGATCCAATCACTTGCAAATACCGGAAATCCTAAACGATCTCCATCGCGTTTACTGAGTTTACCATTGCCATCTGGTTTTAAGATCAAGGGTAAATGTGCCCATTCTGGCATATCGTTTTTCCAACCCAAATATTTCCACAATAATAAATGTACCGGAGCGGAAGGAAGCCACTCTTCTCCACGAAACGCGTGTGTGATTTTCATTTGATAATCATCTACCACAACAGCGAGATGGTAGGTGGGCATACCGTCTGCTTTCAACAATACTTTATCATCCAATTGTGAAGTATTGAAATTTACTTCTCCGCGAATCATATCATGAAAAGTTACGGTTTCGTTCAAAGGCATTTTGATGCGAATCACATACGGAGTGCCTGCTGCTAATAAGGTAGCGGTTTCATCTGGGGTTAATGTAATAGAATTGCGCATTTTATCGCGCAGTATATGATTGTATTGTGGAGAAGGATTTTCAGCTGTTTTATATTCAGTGCGCATGGCTTCTAAATCAGCAGGCGTATCAAATGCATAGTAAGCAAATCCATCAATTACTAATTGCTCCGCAAACTGGCGGTAATTTGCTTTTCTTTCGCTTTGGCGATATGGTGCGAATGGGCCACCATGCAAAGGACTTTCATCTGGAACAATTCCACACCATTGTAATGTATTAAATATATATGCTTCAGCACCTTCTACAAATCTGGTCTGGTCAGTGTCTTCAATGCGTAAGATAAAATCTCCACCATTTTGTTTGGCAAATAGGTAATTAAAAAGCACGGTTCTGACACCGCCTAAATGTAAACCGCCCGTTGGGGAAGGGGCAAAACGAACCCTAATTTTCTTTGTCATAAGATTACAAAGATAAACTTTGCAATTCCGTTCTGAAAAGCAATTGATAAATATCTTTGCGGTATGTATTTTATAAAAGCACCTTTTTGGTTAAGACGCTTGTATCGGCCATTATTATGGAAGCTGCCAGGGAAGGAGAAAGTGCTTTATTTAACTTTTGATGATGGACCGCATTTTCTAGCCACCCCCTTTGTGCTAGATCAGCTAAAAAAGTTCGGTGCCAAAGCCAGTTTCTTCTGTATTGGAAAAAATGTAGAAGCGGAAAGGGCAATTTTTGAACGAATTCTAGCAGAAGGGCATCGGGTGGGTAATCATACGCAGAATCATATGAATGGATGGAAGGTTTCGGTTGACCAATATCTCGACAATATAGATCAGGCAACTAAATCTATTCAAAGCAGCCTTTTCAGACCACCTTATGGTAGAATTCGATTTGGAGCAATTAACAAGGTAAAAGAATTAATTAGCCATCGGGCCAGGGAATATGGCATTCAATCTGAAGTTAAAATTGTGATGTGGGATGTATTGAGCGGTGATTTTGATGAACAGATTAGTCCTGATAAATGTGTAGAAAACGTATGGAAGTACACAGAAACAGGCAGCATTATTGTTTTTCATGATAGTGCTAAGGCATGGAAACGCCTGGAATTTGCGCTTCCCAAGGTCTTGGAGTTTTATTCCCAATTGGGTTATGAGTTCAGGGTAATTCCAGAATAATTTTTTGTTCAAAAAGTATAAAAAAAAGAGTGGCCAGTGTAGAAACACCGGCCCGTTTTTAATCCGTACCCTATGAAAACACTCTTGAGAGCATTGGATTGCTACAATGCCCAATATGTTGATATTTAATTAATTATGCAGCAAACTGCACTTTATTTCGAGAAAAAATCGAACAATTCAAACGATTCTGATTCAGCGGAATCATTTACGATGTTCCACTTTTATTAAACGGCGGTCAATCTTCTTTTATTTTGCATCCGTTAAAAAAAGACTGTTATTTTTTTTGATGTAAAAGCTAGATTTTTGCAATATGACGATTATAGATACACACGCACATTTATATTCAGCCGAATTTAAAGAAGATATTGATTTAGTGATCGAAAGAGCACAAAAAGCTGGAGTATCTAAAATGTATTTGCCAGCCATTGATAGTTCCGATACGGAAACTATGTTGGCATTGGAGCAAAAGTTTCCTGGGGTTTGTATTGCCATGATGGGGCTACATCCTTGTTATGTAAAGGAAAACGTTGCTTCAGAGTTAGCACATGTACAGTCTTGGTTAGATAAAAGAGATTTTGTAGCGATAGGGGAGATTGGATTAGATTTTTATTGGGATAAAACTTTCACGAATCAGCAATACGAGGCGTTCGATACTCAAATGCAATGGGCTATGGAATTAAACAGACCCATTGTGATTCATACACGTAATGCGATGCAAGAAACCATCAATCGTGTAAAACCGTTTGCACAGAAGGGATTAAAAGGAATCTTTCATTGTTTTAGTGGCAGTGCCGAATCTGCGAAGCAAATCATAGATCTGGGATTTTTATTAGGTATTGGCGGAGTAATTACCTATAAGAACGCAGGCTTGCCAGAAGTTTTAGAATCTGTGGGGTTAGAACATTTGGTATTAGAAACGGATGCGCCTTACTTAACACCTGTTCCTTTTAGGGGCAAAAGAAATGAAAGCAGTTTTCTTACTTATATTATTAACAAATTAGCAGAGACAAAGCGGGTAACGGAAGAAGAAGTAGCAAGGATTACAACTTTGAATGCAGAAATGATATTTCAACACCCTATATTTGCAACCCGTTAAACAGAGAGGTGTCCGAGTGGTTGAAGGAGCACGCCTGGAAAGTGTGTATACGGCAACGTATCGAGGGTTCGAATCCCTTCCTCTCTGCATTAAAAATCCCCAAAGATTCTGGGGATTTTTAATTGATAAGTTATGGAATAAATATTCTGTATAAAAGCCAGAATAAAATGATTCCTACTAATGCAATCAATAAACCAGTCCATTTTTTTCGCTTAATATAAAGTATCAGAATCATACCTGATACCGACACTAATACTAGTAAAATGGCAGATATATCAATCACCCAAGACCACTTAGATCCGGTATCTCGGCCTTTGTGTAAGTCGTTCATGATGCCAACTATACCCGCTCGTAAAAGCGTTAATTCATAAGTTCCATTTTCCCGATTAATAAATGCATCTGCTGCATAACCGGGGCCTTTAAATGAAACTGTACATTGTGTATCATCAATCCTAAACTCACTTACTGTGGCACTGATATGATGATTCTTTCTTAGAAATTCCACAATTTCTAGCTTCGCAATTTTATTAGTGTCTTTACTAGTTACCCAATTACTATCTAGTTTGCCTTTCTCCAAACTTGTTTTTAATTCACCCGCAAAATAATCAGGATGGTTTAAAGTAATACCAGTTATGGAGAAGAAAAACACAATCGCAAAACTGATCATCGACCCATAGATATGTAACCATCGCGATAACATGGCAACAGTTCTTTCGAAGGCTAATCTTGATTTTGATTTTATGGAGGTCACTGGTTCTTGAGAATTAGTTTTCAGTTGATTTTATTTTATATGCAAGATTCACACTCCCTACTTCAGAATTTCCTTTCAAAGTAAATTGTTGATCAGCATTTGCACAATTTATTTCTTGTTCTAATAAATCATAACCACCATGTTCACGAGCTACTTCAATATGCACGGTATATTTTCCAGGTTTTAAAGAAACACCTTTCTCATCCTTACCATCCCATTTCATAGTATATTTTCCCGGCGAACGAGTAGAACTTGTAATGGATACAAAGGTATTGGGGTCGGCAGCAAGAGAACTTCCATTTTTGCGATACCAATCTCTCAGATCTGGTAACCATCTTCCTTTATTGTACCAAAGCGCAATCGTTTTAACTGTTTTTTGATCCTTGTCTTCAATCCAGATGGCAGCAAATGGCCTCTTTGCATAACCCGTTTGAGGCGCAAGTTCCAAACCAATTACTATTTCTTTTGTCCAATCTTTCTGTCCATTTTTTGCAGCAACGATTGTAGGTAAAATGGCTTCTAATTTTTTCCAATGCTTACTTTCGAAATGTTCTCCATTTTTTGTGATGATCAGATAATCCACATCAATCATGTTTTCAGCCATAGCAATACTTTCACTGGGAGACATCACATTGAATGCAGTGGCCAAAGCACCTGCATCAGTGGCTGAATTAGTAACTACTGTTGCACTGATTACTTCACTTGCAGGCAGGGCTGTGCGTGGGTCTACAATATGCGAAAACCATTGCCCATTTATAAGTTCACCCCTTCTATAATTTCCGCTCGTTGCTATTGATTTACCCTGAATAAATAATTGGTCAATGGGTGCATCATTTTCTGCATCCGCTTTTGGATTACTGATCCATACTCTTTCATTGATTGATCCTTTAATTACCATGTCTCCGCCAATATTTACAATGAGGCCATTTAAATCGGTAGCATGCATCGCTGCATCTACAGCAGATTGTATAATGTACGATTTTGCAAAACTATTTAGTTTTAAAGGGGCATTGCTTACATGTGTTGCGGTTTGATTTTTTACATCTAAGATCCAATGTACTTGCTTAACATCAGCTATAGCTTTATTCAATATTTCTTGAGAAGGCAATGATGAATTTGCTGCAGCTTCTTTCCAAATTCTATTTACTATTTCTGCTGCTGGATCTAATGCGCCATTTGTACGTGAGCGCCACTGGTCGAATAATTGCAGTACACTAAATAATTCCTTCGAAACCGGAATGGCTTGATGATTTGTTTCAATCCATTTACTAAACTCACTATTGGCATCATAGCTGCTCAGAATTTTTGAAAGTCGCTCTATTTCGTTCAATACTGTTTGTTCAGCAATTGTGGCTTGATTTTCTGAATATACCGAAGTCTTAATTTCCAATGAAGTACCTAACACATTTTCGTAATGTGCAATATGCAATTGCGCGGTCTTCTTTTCATTAATGGGCTCTTTGGCAAATAACGATTGACTAACAAAAAGGCAAAGCCCCAAAAAATAAATGTTTCGAAATTTCAACATGATGCTTGATTTTTAATACAAGCACAAAGTACCCGATAAAGAGAAAAATAAAATCATAAAATCGGTCATCCCTAAATTTTTATCTGCGAATCAAGGAAATGATACGACCATGTTTCCAAAGCGAAAGGGTTAAAGAGTTTATCCGCCTATTACCTTCGCAATTGCAAAAGCACATCCAGCAGCTACTGCTCCAATCACTGCCACTTTTAGACCGCCTTTGAATGGAGGGGTACCCGTTAATTTACTTTTGAAGAATCCAAAAACGAATAGACAAATCAATGTTACTATCGCAGAAATTTTGAGTCCGGTTACCCCATCTTCTACAAAAAAGTAAGGACTCAAGGGAATTAATCCACCTGCAATATAGGAAGCTCCAATATTAAAAGCACTTTTGCCGGCACGTTTGGGATCTGGTTTTTCCAAACCCAGTTCGTGCTTCATC
The DNA here is from genome assembly GCA_025363385.1 of Bacteroidota bacterium. GTDB lineage: Bacteria > Bacteroidota > Bacteroidia > Chitinophagales > Chitinophagaceae > Sediminibacterium. Next base: position 8,861 of record JANYEA010000135.1, read on the forward strand.
ATAAAATCTGCCCAGCGATCTTTGTCTTTGATCAATTCTTCTACTGCTTGTTCCTGCACGGAAGCACTCAGGCCTAGTCCTTCAAAAAACTCACGCACCTCTTCTATTTCCACATGTGGAAGCGTTTCAATTTCATCATATTCTCTTTTTAACTCGCTGGCATAGTGTTCTTGTTCGGTTTGCCCTGCTAGGTAGCCTCCTAATCCCATTGCTATAGAACCTGCAGCTATTTCTGCAATACCTGCCACAATTATCAAATGCACGTTTGATACGGCTCCGCTTAACCCCGCAGCCAGCGCAAAGGGTACAGTTAAACCGTCCGACATACCGATAACGATATCCGTAAGTGTTTCAGAACTGGTTAGGTGTTTTTCTATATGATCGTGGTGTAAGTGGGTATCCATATAAATTAAAAATTTAAAAGTATAAAGTAAAAAGTTGCTGTGAAGATAAAGTAAAATGCGAAATACACTTTGAGGGAAGTTGATGTGGTAGAAAAGATACAATTATTTGAATTCTGAATGATAGGTAATGAAATTATTAGCTGGGTTATGAAATTGTGACCGCAAGGTTAACAAATAAATATACTTGGTGAATGGAAAGAATACTTTTTAGGTTGTCTGTAAGCAGTTCAATTTAAAATTGTTCAACTTTATAAAAGTTGATATTGTATCATTTAAATGTAGCATTATGAAATGGGATGTAATGATTTTAATAGGCGTTTTAATAATTGCTTTAATTATTTACCTAGTAATTCAGAATCAGAAAGACAAAAAAAATTTAGAGGAAAAAATCATGGATGATTATGTGAAACCTAAACAGGAACATATTGATACGGATATGGATCGAAAAACGTAAACCACCCCGCCCATCGCTTCGCTGGGCACCCCTCCATCGCATGCGATGGAGGGGAATTTTATTTTTACTTACAACTGTTTCTCACTCCTCACTCCTCACTCCTCACTCTTCACTCCTCACTCCTCAC
>JANYEA010000015.1 GCA_025363385.1 Bacteroidota bacterium
AAGATATTTTAACCAGAATAGCCGGATATCCGATTAACAAAATACAAGAACTGCTGCCACAAAACTGGAAGCCAACGCCAAACAGTATTACGGAATAATATTATGCTATATTACATTAGAGGTATTGGTGGGGTGCTTACCCCCAAAATGCATTTTCAACATTTTTCCCATGATGCTCTGAAAGATAAGACCACCCAAAGTTATGAACTTCACTATTAATCAATTACTGGTTGCCTAAAAAGCATTTTAAATTGTTTCAAAACTCCAAAATTGTATGTACCCAAGTATTCTAATCCTTCTAATGATTGTCTCAGTTCATCATAATTTGAAACCCAAAAGCTATCAATATAACGGATAACCTTCTTGTCTTTAATCAGCCCAATAGTTTTATATGATGCACTTTTATGGTTTAAGAAAGTATCTATAAAACCATCGAAATCACTATATGCATAAGTGTTTGTTTGCCTTGTAACAATGTTTTTAAAAATCAAAGTTCTTTCATTTGAATCAATAGTAATTGACTTTATAAATGATGAGATTAAAAAGAAGAAAAAAAACAATACAAAACCAAATAATGCATTTGTAATATAGAAACTTCTATTATCCAATTTTAGGAAGTAACTAATCCTTACAATAGAAAAATGATTTAAAAGCTCTCCTAAGAAAAAGGCTAGAAATAAAGATGTTAATATAAAGAACATCCAACTTCCAAATGTGTTATACTTAGATTTAATCAACAATTTCTTTGGCTTTATATATTTTACCCAATGTGACTTTATTATCAACCCTATCCAAAACCCATTTATCTTCTTGCCTAACAAAATAGTATAAATCCACGAATGAACTTGAACTTTTAGAAGAATTAGTATAGACCTTTTGAGTCTTGTCAGATATCGTATAATCTACCAATCTTCCTTTTATATACACTGTAAAACTATCAGCATCTTTCCCATTATGGTCTTCAATTCCAATAATTTCAGTTTTCTTAAGTTCAATGTCTTCTATGATATTCTGCTCATGTTTTACTTTCTGCCAATCAAGCTCCTTTTGAAACTCACGATAAAGTCGTTCTGTTACAATATCCTTGACTAATTCCATATTCCTTTCCATCCAAGCATTTTGCATCCTACTAAAAGTATGGCTAGCAAAATCAATCATTTTGTCATAATCCCACAATGAATCAGTAGTGTGAATATCTTCAATTAACTTTTTAGCCTTTTTGTTTTTGCGGTATACAAAATAGATAATCAGGCCCAAATTTATAAGCGAAATAATTGCGCCAATACCCTTGCTAGCTCCTCCACCACTAGAACCACCTCCTCCAGCTCTAGCATATGTCATTCCATTAAGAACAAAAACCAATATTAAAGTTGAACTGATTTTCTTATATTCTATAGGTTTGCACATAATATTTGAATTATACTTATTGCAGCTAGGATTTATCCTAAAAACTAATTTGGGCTTTTCTTTGTTATTGAGTTTGGCGGTAACACAAAAAACGCTTTATCTAGCTTCATTTCTTGAATATTTGTTGCTGTACTTTCAACACTATATTCTCCAGCTTCAATTGACATTTTTAAGGGCAATGAATGCGCATAAGTTAGAAAAAAATGCCAGTTTCCAAACTTATGCTTTTCAAATAGTTTAGGGTCAACCTTTAGTTTTTCATTGAAGTAATACTTTTGAATCCCACTTTTACAAGTTAAAATAAGTTCATCGCATTTATAACCCAATACTTCAATCACTCCTTTATTTACCTCTGCTTTTAAAATGGAATCTAGATTTGAAGCCCCATCATTCCATAACAGAGTTTCAGAATTTGACAATTTACTATAGATTTTATTGTCAGCATTTATATAAAGTTGCCATTTAACATAAGCACCATTTGTTGCAGATTTATAATCACCCTCTTTAATAAAATAATCTTGGGTATTACCCATCATAGAAGTTAATTGTTGGTCAGTTACATTTGGTATCCTACTTTTGTAACTAGTCTTGTAAACTATTTTTCCTTCAAAAGTTTGTCCAAAGGATGTAAATGTTATAAGTAATGCAAATAAAAATGTAATCGTCCTAATCATTTTAAATTTCGTTTGGATTTTGTTTGGATACCTCTAGTTTAGCTATTTCAACTTGCAATAAATGTATTTTAATTTTGCGTGACTCGTTTGTATTATCAATGTATTCAATCTGATATAAATCAAATGGTTTTATTTCATTTTCTGAATCACGATAAACGATACCTGTTCCAGTATCAGGATGAGAGTCTACGGAATTGTCTAATCCGATACTAACAATCTTACTTATACTCCCAATTTTGATAATAATGCTTCTTTTAAACAACCCAGCCAAATGATTTGATGTAACTATTAATGTTGCATTTTCGATAGAAATCGTTTGGGGATTTAAAAAGAATTCGACCAACAATAAACATATTGCACCTAAAAAGGAGTAATCATAATAATGTCTAGTCCTAAATAAACCTTACCTTTTTAAAATTAAATCCTGATATTTCCTTACACTGGTAATTCTTAATCCTGGATTCTGTTTACACTTAAAGTTACGCTTTTAAAATTATTGGCATTTACATTCATTTATTTAGCT